>NZ_JBAURI010000916.1:0-22520 GCF_049581145.1 Bradyrhizobium sp. | reverse complement strand
AACCAATCCGTCGCCGCAGCCGAAGAGTCTCGCGACGCGCGCGATCGACAAGGTGAAAGAGGTCGCGAAGTCGGCTGGCGATGTCTTCAACCGGGTGCCTTGCCTGCCGCCGAAGGACGGCGTCCCGCCAATGGGATCGCTGCCGCGTGTCGCGGCGAAGCTGGCCGCAGGCCAGCCGATCGTGATCATTGCCTTCGGCTCATCATCGACCCAGGGTTACGGCTCGAGCGGCCCTGAATTCACCTATCCGAACCGGCTCGCGGCGCAGTTGCGCCGGCAATATCCGACCACCGACATCACCGTCGTCAACAGCGGCCATGGCGGCGAGGATGCGCCGGAAATGATGAAGCGGCTGCAGACCTCGGTGATCGACCGTCACCCCGACCTCGTGATCTGGCAGGTCGGCACCAATGCGGTGCTGCGCGGTCTCGATCCGACGGAAACCGCCAACATGGTGGAAGAAGGGGTCGCGCGCATTCAGGGCGGGGGCGCCGACGTGGTGCTGGTCGATCCGCAGTATTCGCCGCGCGTCACCGAGCGGCCGGACAGCGCCAACAAGATCGTGCGGCTGCTGTCGCGGGTCGCAGCGCTCCGCCACGTCGGGATTTTCCCGCGCTTTGCAGTGATGCGGGACTGGCATGAGAAACAGGCGCTGCCGATCGACAGTTTCGTGATCTCCGATGGCTTGCACATGAACGACTGGGGTTATGCCTGCTTCGCGCAACTGCTCGGCGACGACATCATCAGGTCGGTCGGCCAGGTCAAGCTCGGTGTCAACGTGCCGTCCGCGGTGCAGACCTACAAGCCGATGTGAGAGCAACTATGACTTATCGTCGTCCCGGCCAAGCCAAGCGCGAGCCGGGACCCATAACCACAGGCCTGTGTTTTTGAGCAGGCTGGGCGACACCTGAGGCGGCAACAAAGCCCTGCGGTCATAGGTCCCTGCCTTCGCGGGGACGACAGCGAGCGTGTGGCTCCTCTCACGCCTTCTGCAGTGCCGCCTCGAGATCCTCGATCAGATCGTCGGCGTGCTCGAGGCCGGCGGAGAAGCGGATGAAACCTTCGCTGATGCCGAGCTCGGCGCGCGCCTCCGGCGCCAGCCGCTGGTGGGTGGTGGTCGCGGGATGGGTGACGAGGCTCTTGGCGTCGCCGAGATTGTTGGAGATGCGCGACAGTCTCAGCGCGTTGAGGCAGCGGAACGCCGCCTGCTTGCCGCCCTTGACCTCGAAGCCGACCAGCGTGGAGCCGGCGCGCATCTGCTTCTTTGCGGTCGCGGCCTGCGGATGATCCTCGCGGCCCGGATACAGCAGCCGCGAGATCTTCGGATGCCGGGCCAGCGCATCGGCGACCTTGGCCGCCGTCTCGGTCTGGGCGCGGACCCGGACGGCGAGCGTCTCCAGCCCCTTCAGCAGCACCCAGGCGTTGAACGGCGACATCGACGGCCCGGTCTGGCGCATGAAGGTATGGATGTGCTCGGCAATGAAGGCCTCCGAGGCCAGGATCATGCCGCCGAGGCAGCGGCCCTGGCCGTCGATATGCTTGGTCGCGGAATACACCACGACGTCGGCGCCGAGCGTAAGCGGGCTTTGCCAGATCGGGGTCGCGAATACATTGTCGACGATCAGCCGCGCGCCTGCGGCATGAGCGATCTCGGCGATCGCGGGAATATCGAGCACATCGAGCGTCGGATTGGTCGGGCTCTCCAGGAAGCAGCTTCTGGTGTTGGGCTGCATCGCGCGCTGCCACTGGTCGAGGTCGAGGCCGTCGACCAGCGTGGACTGGATGCCGTAGCGCGGCAGTAGATCCTCCACCACATAGCGGCACGATCCGAACATCGCCTTCGACGCCACCACGTGATCGCCGGCGTTCAACGGCGCCAGCACGGCGGTGGTCACCGCCGCCATGCCGGTTGCGGTGGAACGTCCGGCTTCCGCGCCTTCGAGCTCGATCATGCGGCGCTCGAACATCGCAATCGTCGGATTGGAGAAGCGCGAATAGATGTAGCCGTCGTCCTCGCCCTTGAAGCGCGCCTCGCATTGTTCGGCGCTGTCGTAGACAAAGCCCTGGGTCAGGAACAGCGCCTCGGAGGTCTCGCCGAACTCCGAGCGGATGGTGCCGGAATGGACCAGCCGGGTCTCGGGACGATAATGGGCGGTGGACGCGGGGGCGTGGGACTTCGGATTGGACATCTGACCTCCATCGTGACCATGAAAATGGCCACAAAAAAACCGGCCTCGGAAATCTTCCTTCAGGCCGGGATCACAGAGGTCCCCGGCCTGTTTAGCGATTTATTTAACGTGGCTGCAAGCCGGCCGGCTCAAATCACCACGGGATAAGTGATGCTCTTATTCCGGACCGCCCTTTCCGTCAAGATGGGCATCGGATAACCCGTAAAACACCTTATCTTCAGTTTCCGAAGCGGAGACGCCCTCGGGGATCACGACGTGTCATTCACGCTTGCCACCGGCGCCAACGGCATCCTGCCCGACCGCATGATCGCGGCGATGGCGGATTCCGGCCTGATCCTGCCGGACTATCCGTTTGTCGAAAGCCAGATCCAGCCGGCGAGCCTCGATCTCAGGCTCGGCGATATCGCCTACCGGGTGCGCGCCAGCTTCCTGCCCGGGCCGGGCGCGACGGTGGCCGAGCGCATCGATGAGTTGAAGCTGCACGAAATCAACCTCGCCGACGGCGCGGTGCTCGAGACCAACTGCGTCTACATCGTGCCGCTCTTGGAAAGCCTCGCATTGCCGCGGGAGATCGTCGCCGCCGCCAATCCGAAAAGCTCGACCGGCCGGCTCGACGTGTTCACCCGTGTCATCGCCGACGGCACGAGGCGCTTCGACATGATCGGCGCCGGCTATCACGGCCCGCTCTATGCCGAGATCTCACCGAAGACGTTTCCGGTGCTGCTGCGCGAGGGCTCGCGGCTGTCGCAGGTCCGCTTCCGGACCGGCGAGGCCGTACTCGATAGCGATGAGCTCGATGCGCTGCATGCCGCCGAGCGGCTGGTCGATATCGACGACGCCGATCTCGCCGGCGGCGTGGCGCTGTCGGTCGATCTCTCCGGCGAGCGCTCGGGCGGTTTTGTCGGCTACCGCGCCAAGCGGCATACCGGCGTGGTCGATGTCGATCGCCGCGCCGGCTATGCGGTGGACGATTTCTGGGAGGCTATTCCGGCGCGCGGCGACGGCAGCCTGATCCTCGATCCCGGTGAGTTCTACATCCTGGCCTCGAAAGAGGCCGTGCAGGTGCCGCCCGACTACGCCGCCGAGATGGTGCCGTTCGATCCGCTGGTCGGCGAATTCCGGGTGCATTACGCCGGCTTCTTCGATCCCGGCTTCGGCTATGCGGGCGCCGGCGGGGAGGGGTCGCGCGCCGTGCTGGAAGTGCGCTCGCGCGAAGTGCCGTTCATTCTCGAGCACGGCCAGATCGTCGGCCGGCTGGTCTATGAAAAGATGCTGGCGCGGCCGCACGCGCTATACGGCCAGCGCATCGGCTCCAACTACCAGGCGCAGGGCCTGAAATTGTCGAAGCACTTTCGGGTGTAGGGTCAGCGTCGTCCTAGATCCGGGCATGGCGGGCCCGCAGAGGCAATTGAGCCCATGGCTATCAGGTCCCGGTTCGGCGCTGTGGGACTTCTTGCTCTGAATGGCTCAGAGATGATTTCGCGCAGCCAGGTTTTTCATAAGCGCGGTCAGTCCGAAGCTCCAATGCTCGCATTCGTCGCTCGGGCGCATGCGGTTGATCAGCTTGCCAAGCTGTGGCGCTTCGATGGTGACGATATCGTCATGCTTGTGCGTGAAACCCTGGCCCGCGACATCGCGATCTTTAATGGGCGCAAACATCGTGCCCAGGAACAACGCAAACCCATCGGGGTATTGATGAACGGCCCCGATCGTCTGCGCCACCAGGTCCAGGGGGTCGCGACTGATTTTGCTGATCGATGAATGGCCCTCCAGCACAAAGCCGTCGGCGCCTGTGACAGTCATGTTCAGGTCCATGTTGCGAACGTCGTCGAGGGTAAAGCTCTGGTCGAACAGGCGAAGCAACGGTCCGATCGCGCAAGACGCGTTATTGTCCTTGGCTTTTGACAGCAGCAAGGCCGAGCGGCCTTCGAAATCACGCAAATTGACATCGTTGCCGAGTGTCGCGCCAACGATCTTGCCGCGGCTCGAGACGACGAGCACCACTTCAGGCTCCGGGTTGTTCCAGGTCGATTTCGGGTGCAGTCCGGCATCCATGCCGGTGCCGACGGAAGACAGCACCGGCGCCTTGGTAAAGACCTCGGCATCGGGACCAATACCAACTTCGAGATACTGGCTCCAAGCCCGCTGCTCGATCAGAGTTTCCTTCAAGCTCATCGCTTGCGGGGATCCCGGCTTGAGCTTGGACAGATCATCGCCAACCAGCCGTGCCACCTCCGCACGGATCGCGGCCGCGGCAGCCGGGTTGCCCTGCGCTCTCTCTTCAATCACGCGCTCCAGCAGGGAAATCGCGAAAGTGACGCCGGCGGCCTTGAGCACCTGCAGATCGACCGGAGCGAGAAGCCAGGGCTTGCCGGGATCACGGCTGTCGGGTGGAGTATTGCAAGCCAGCTCGTCAAGCTCGCCGATCCGCGTTCCCTTGCACGTGCGCAGCGCCGACGCCGGGTCGGTCTCCTCGGTCAAGGCGCTGATCGTCGGGAAGTCTGCCGTCACGTCATAGACGCCACCTTCGCGGACGGCCACGACTGACGGACCTCGCTCGGAAGGCAACCAGACCCGGCCGACCAAGCTCCCTGCGGTGCCGTCATCCGGCAGGATGGATGCGGCATTCAGCGATATCACGGGCGTTTCTCCGTTTTTATTGTTCGCGACCAAATGTGCTGCAATGATCAGTCGCAGTTTCATGTCGGTACCGCTAGCACGCTAGCCCAAACTTGACTTTCGGACAACGAATGAGTCGACAAGCCTACCGCAGCGCCGGCTTGATTGATCGCGCGGTAATGCGGCTCGTGGAGGTGACGCAGGCAGGCATTCCCGCAGAGCGCCATTGCGCCTGGCGCAGGCGGAATCGCGTTCGATCGTGCTAGGAATCCCGGCACATTCAAAAAAACATTTTCGCGCTTGATCCGGCCGCCGAGTTTTGCAGGCGATCCATGCGCCGGGAGTAGAAATGTCCGATATCGGCGTCGCCGAAATCCCTGTCGACGCGGATGAGCTTCCGCTGTCGGAGCCGCCGCTGATGAACGCGCTGCTCGACGGCCCGATCCTGCGCACGCTGTTGTGGCTGGCCTGGCCGAATGTGATCGCGCTCAGCGCCGGCACCTGCGTGGTGATCGCCGAGACCTCCTATATCGGCCGGCTGGGCGTGGATTCGCTGGCCGCGATGGCGCTGGTGTTTCCGTTCGTGATCCTGACCATGACGATGTCGGGCGGCGCGATGGGCGGCGGCGTGGCGTCGGCCGTTGCGCGGGCACTCGGCGCCGGTGACACCGAGCGCGCGTCGGTGCTGGCCTCGCATGCGCTTTTGATCAGCATCTCCTTCGGCGTGGCCTTCATGCTGGGCATGCTGACGTTCGGCCCGCATCTCTTGGAGATACTCGGCGGCCGCGGCCATGTGCTGGCGCAGGCCATCGGCTACACCCGGATCTTCTTCGGCGGCGCCGTGCTGCCCTGGCTGATGAATTCGATGGCCGGGATTTTGCGCGGTACCGGCAATATGAAATTGCCCTCGCTGATGCTGCTCAATGCCTCGGTCTGCCAGATCATTCTGGGCGGTACGCTCGGCCTTGGTCTCGGCCCGATCCCGCAATTCGGCATGCGCGGCGTCGCCGCCGGCTCGCTCACCGCCTATCTGATCAGCATCTCCGTGATGGGCTGGTATCTGTTCTCCGGGCGCGCTCGCGTCGTCCCCAAGGTGAGGGGCCTGCGCATTCAGGTCGCGATGTTCTTCGACATCCTGAAGGTCGGCGCGGTTGCCTGTCTGTCGCCCCTGCAGTCGGTGCTGACGATCTCGATCTTCACCCACATGCTGGCCGGCTTCGGCACCGCGGTGCTCGCCGGCTATGGCATCGGCGCGCGGCTCGAATTCATGCTGACGTCGGTGGCGTTCGCCATCGGCATCGGTTCGGTGCCGATGATCGGCATGGCGATCGGCGCGGAGCGGGTGGCGCGCGCCCGGCGGATCGCCTGGACCGCGGCGCTGGTCTCGTTCGTCTCGGTCGGGGCGCTCGCGTCGATCATCGCGATGTTTCCCGAGCTCTGGGTCAACATCTTCACCGATGATGCCGGCGTGCGGGCGGCGAGCCGGCACTATCTATCGACGGCGGCGCCGATGTACGCCTTCGTTGGCCTGGCGACGGCAATGTATTTCTCCTCGCAGGGTGCGGCGAAAATGTTAGGTCCCGTGCTGGCGCAGACCGCGCGGCTGGTGTTCATCGGTTGCGGCGGCTCGTGGCTGTCGACGCGTGACGCGACGGCGGCGAAT
The DNA here is from genome assembly GCF_049581145.1 of Bradyrhizobium sp. Taxonomy (GTDB): domain Bacteria; phylum Pseudomonadota; class Alphaproteobacteria; order Rhizobiales; family Xanthobacteraceae; genus Bradyrhizobium. The sequence goes on along the minus strand of NZ_JBAURI010000916.1, from coordinate 16,049 downwards.
TTCTTCACGCTTGCTGCGGTCTCGATGGTGGTGCTCGGCGTGCTCTCCTGCCTGAGCGTGATCCTGACGCGCTGGGGACCGACGCGCGCCGGCGTCCTGCCGATCCGGGCCGCAGCCATGCCCGCCAGTTACTCCAAGGTGCCGGCGCTGCCGGCGGCCTTGTCGGTCTCGCCGCTGTCGCTTGACGGAAAGGCCGCCGATTACCGGTGATGCCGCCGCCGGTGGCCGTATCCGCCGCCGCCGGAATTGGCCATCCGCATCAACGGCCCGATCATGCCGATGACGTCGCCACCATCGCCGCCGAGCATGCCCATATAGTCGCCGCCGCCGATCATCGCCGGGTTCATCGGCATGCCGTCCGGCATGCCGCCGGGGATCATGGCGCCGAGGCCACCGGGAAGACCCGGAATGCCGCCGCCCATTCCGCCCATGCCGCCGCCTTCCATCATGCGGCTCATCATCGGGCCCATGGTCTGCATCAGCATGGCAAAGCGGCGTTTGCCCATCCTGGCCTTCATCATTTCCAGCATTGGCGCCATCTGCGTCATCATGTCCTCGCCGCCGCCTCGGCCGCCGAAGCCCGCGAGCTGGGCCTTCGCGGGGGTCGATGCCAGCGTGAACAGCAGCAGCACCGCGGCGGCCTGGCAGATCACCTTGTCTGCACCCTTCATGTCTTACTCCTCGCGTACGTGGCTCCGCGGACGCGTGCCATCGGGACGCACGAGCGGAAGCCTAGAGGGCGGCGCGAGGCGGTATCTGTGAGAAAGATCACACTGCGGCTTTGCCGAGCGCCTTCTGCATGGCCGTTACCCCGAGATCCATCTGCGAGCTGATGTAGGGCGCGATGTCGTGCGGCAGCACGTCGGTGATCCAGGCCACCCGGCAGCGCGCCTCGCCGTCGGCGAATACCTGGATCGAGGCGCTGTGCTGCGTCAGGCGCTCGCTCCGGATCGCATAGGCAAGCCGCAGCCTGGCATCGTCACAACCGACCAGCAGCTCGCGCGCCACATTGCCGTTGGCAAACGTCACGATGCGTGCCTCGCCGTCCAGCCTGGTGTCGAGCACGAAACCCGGCGCCAGCCGGGTATGCACCGCGCCGAAATCGCGCACCGCATCCCACACTTCGTGCGCCGGTGCGTTGATGGGAATGTCCTTGTGGATGGAGGCCATGTGCGTGGTCCTGATGTTGTTCAAGCCGATTGATCGTTCAATTGTGATGTCGTCATTCCGGGGCGAAGCGGAGCCCGGAATCCATCGCCGCGGTGGCCAGTCGTTTCCTAAGGCTGATCAAGCAACCGAACCGGAACGGGATTTGATCCCTATCCTGGGATGTCCAACTGAAGTCCGTGGTCATGGATTTCCGGCCCGCGCTCTGCGCGTCCCGGAACGACGACGGAGAGGAAAGGCGACTACATCACGGACACACCGCCTCGACATTGTTGCCGTCGGGATCGAGCAGGAACGCAGCGTAGTAGGTCGGGCCGTAATCGACGCGCGGGCCGGCTGGGCCGTTGTCGCGGCCGCCGGCCTTGAGGCCCTCGCTGTGAAATTTTGCGATCGCGGCATGATCGGGCGCGCGGAATGCAAGATGCGCGCCGGTATTGTTCAGGCCCTTGTGCAGATAGAGCCATAGCGCGGGTTCCCCCTTCGGGCCGAACCCGGCGCCGGTCTCGTCCTTCGAGCACAGCACATGACCGAGCGGCGCCAGCGCCGCGGAATAGAACCGCACGCTGGCGTCGAGATTGCCGACTTTGATGCCGATATGGTCGTACATGATGATCTCCAATGCATGCGCGCGCGGGCCGCGCGAGGAGGAGATCACCTACTCAATGCCGGCGCGGCGTTCTTGGAGAATCTTGCTTGGAGAGTCCTGTCCCGAAAATCTTCTGGAAAATCCTGCGCCGGCCGCGCGCGGCCTGCCGGAATTTCAACGGCGAGACGCCGGCCGCGCGATGAAAGGTGCGGACAAAATTGGAGAGATCGTTGAAGCCGACGTCGTAGGCGATCTCGGTCACGCCTCTGTCGTCGTCGGACAAAAGCCGCGCGGCATGGCGAAGCCGCGCGCGCACCAGATATTGATGCGGGGTGACGCCGAGCACGCTGGAAAACAGCCGCAGGAAATGGAACGGGCTGACGCCGGCCTGCCGCGCGCTGTCCTCGAGCTCGATCGGCTGGCTCGCATGCGCGTCGATCCACAGCGCCGTTTCCACCGCGCGGCGGCGGTCGCGCGCCGTGACCTTGGCCGGCCTGCCCGGCTTTCCAGAGACGACCTCGCCGAGGCGGCTGGCCAGGAGATGGCCGACTTCATCGAGGCCGACATCGCTGCGTCCCTCGGCCGCGGCCTGCGCGAGTTCGCCGAGCACCATCAATTCCGACAGCGGCGGCGTGGCGCCGACCTGCCAAATCGCCTGCCAGGTCTCCTGCGACGACTCGCTTCGTCCGCCGATCGTCTCCACCAGGTCCGGCGCCAGGAAGAACGACAGGCACTCGTCGCCGCAGACATGGTCGTGGGTGCAGATGAATTCGGTGCCGGGACAGCCGATCAAAAACGAGCCGACCACCAGTTCGTGCGACCGGCCGCGGCTGTGATAGCCGAAACTGCCCTTGCGCACATAGGAGATCGAGTGGCAGCCGTGCTGCTCGACGAACGGCCGATCGCCGGGCACCGCGGTGCAGCGGAAGTCGGACACGCTGATGGACGGGCGCTGCAACAGGGAGGTCGAGCTCATGGCCGCAGATTTAGGGATGCGGACGGTGCGGAGCAACCGGCAGCAGCACGTCGAACAGGGATTTGGCCGTGCCACGCTGCGCGCCCTCGATCGACAGCAAGTGGCGCTTGGAGATGGTGCCGCCGTTCGGCGCGATCTGGTCGGTATGGCCGCTGGTTGGCAGCACGCGATGGCAGGGCACGATGATCAGGAACGGGTTCTTCGCCACCACCTCGGCGATCGCATGCGCCGCGCCGGGAATCCGCAACTGCGTGGCCACCTCGTCATAGCTGCGGGTCTCACCGCGCGGAATGGTGCGGACGAACTCGTAAGCGCGCCGGTTGAACGGAGGGATTCCTTCCATGTCGAGCGTGACGTCGGTGAAATCAGCCGGGCCACCGCGCAGCAGCGCTGCAATGCCGTGGGTTGCGATCGTGACGTTGTGCGTCGGCGCCAGTTCGCGCGCTTCGGGATGGAAGTGGAACAACCGCCGTCGCGTGTCGATCTCGCGAGCCTGCGGCAATTGCACCGATAAAATGCCGGCGTGGCCCCAGACAATGCCGCAACGGCCGACCGCCGTATCGAAGATCGCGTAACCCCGCCCAATCATGACGCCACCCCAACCAGGATCATCATAACACTGTCACAATCGGAAGCATCTGGAATCTTGGGTTTCGGTTGAAGGGGCAGGGCGCTGGAAAGAATAGACAGGGCTGCGCGACCACGCGCGGCCCTGTGTTCGCACAATTGGCTTAGATCTTTTGGATCAGCGCGGTCACCGCCTTAGGAAGTCATCTGCATCAGTGCGTGCACCCGTTCCAGGCGCGCCACCGGATCAAGCGTCGCCAGCAAGCCCTGCTTGTCTCTGATCGGCAGCTTGACCTGGGCGCAGATGATATCCGCGACCCGGCCAGGATCGCGGATCTGTTCGAGCGGTGGGTGGGTCTGCGGCAGCTGAATTGCCCAGGCCTTGGCGTAGATCTTGAAGCGCGCGACAGCCTGCTCGATCAGTTCTGGCGCCGCGGGGATCGGCCCCTCGCTGAGGTCGGTGATGTCAGCCACATAAGTCCCCGTCTCGGCCAGGAAGCGGCGGATCATGACGCGACGGTAGATCTGCGTCAGTACTTTCAGGGTGCCATCGGACTGGGGGTAAAGCTCGATCAGGCCCGCCAGCACACCGACGTCATAGATATCGTCAAGCCCCGGCTCGTCCACGGCCGAGTCCTTCTGCACCGCCAGCACCATCTCGCGCTGACGGTGGAAGGCCTGGTCGAGGGCTTGCATGGTTTTCTGCCGTCCGACGAACAGCGGGTAGATCGCCGTCGGGAAGGGAACGAGATCCCGCAACGGCATGGCCGGATAACTCGGCAGGCGTTCGGTCTGCTGTGCAGCCGATGCCGCCGGCTCCTGCCGGCTGGCCTGGATCAGGGCCGATAGCGTGTTCCAGTCGGCCGCGCCGAGCATTTTCGACACCAGCTCCAGGCTCTCGCTGTGGCTGATGGTGACCGCCTTGCCGGTGAGGGAATCGCGCAGGGTCTGCGCCATGGTCTTTGCATCGCGAAAAGAGCGCATGTGTTTCGTCCTCTGCTTCAGAGCGAACCAGGCGTGTCAGGTGGTTGCGTTGCTGACCCGGTCGCTCGGGCAAAGGCAGGCCTTGAAAAGGCTCGATACGTTCACCGTCCCCAAGGGGTGCAACCGGCCGGTCGTATCAACCGTGCCGCCATGTTGCCTCGGAGCCGGCCGGCTGTCAATTATCAAGGCGCTTGGCGGATAGCGCGGTCGCGCGAGGTGATCTGCAGAATCGTGCCAACGCTCGACCAAATTTCAAATTGATGCGCGACCCACGATCCATTTCAATTGACGGGCAACCAAGGACTCGCCAACTTTTCGCCGCTTGTCCTGAGCGCGTTTATCACCACCACCAGGAAGAACGACAACTTCCTCGCCGCGTTGTACAAACGATCGCGTCCGGTCATAGTCCTTGCTCTTGCGGGATGTGCGCTTTTGCTTTTGTCTTTATTGCACACGAGACCGCGGGTGCAGCGTGCACCCGGCATTCCCTGCGCCCTCGATCTCGAGGCGCAAGACTTCCCAAGCAAAGCTCGGGCGACCAGCGCCGCGAGACCGTGAAACCGTATCTGCCGTTTGAAATCCGGATTCGAATTCGTGGGCTTGGGGCAGCGCGCATCTGCGCCGTGCCCCACCGTGCAATCAAAAGGTATTGGGCGCGCGTTCGCCGAGGTTCGGGGATTGAGGCTGATATGATGAGAACTTCAGATCGCCCGACTGGATTGCCGACAGGCAGACGGCTATAAGAGAGCACCCAAGGTGGGAAAGAGGCCACCAAGCGGGTCGTCGAGCACAAGCTAAGTTATTGAAATTGCGGGCGTAGTTCAATGGTAGAACGGCAGCTTCCCAAGCTGCATACGAGGGTTCGATTCCCTTCGCCCGCTCCAAGCCCTGAAGTCCCGACAGAATGGGATGTCAGCTTCAATTTCTCCGGGGCCTCCACGCCTTTTGGCGGAAATCAGCGAACCGCTGCCGCCTTCGACGACGCCTGAACGCCTTCCTGCAAGCCGCATTCCCGGCCGCCTGGGACAAAGCGTGCGTGCGCATTGCACGAGGTGGTGGACGAACATGCATCGCGGTTGTTGGACGCTGCTCTGCATTCGAAATATTGTGGGAGCGATTTCAGCCGGCACGACAGCTATGCCTTCGATTGCAGCTCGATCCTGCGGCCCGAAGGCGACCATGTTCCGTGAGGAGTGATGTCATGCGCTCATGCGAAATAGCGATCGTGGGTCTGGGCCTGATGGGAAGTGCGGCCCTGCGTTCGCTCGCCACTTGCGGCGCGGACGTGCTCGGATTCGACCCGATGCATCTCGGTGAACCACGAGGGTCGTCGCACGGGTCATGCCGGGTCTACCGCCGCTTCAATTACGAAAGCGACGCTTACACGGACCTCAGCGAGCGAGCCTTCGAGGGATGGCGGGAACTGGAAGCGGTCACGGAGCGAGTGATCCTCAAACCGAGCGCGGTGCTCGAGGCCGGACCGAAGGATTCGAAACTGGTCGCAGCTTCCCGGGCTGCGGCGGCTCGAAAGGGACCGATAGAGGGACCGTCTTCCGGCGCCGAGGCCAATGCGGCGTATCCCGCCTTCAACCTTCCCGGCGACTGGAGCGTGGCGGTTCAGCAGAGCGGCGGAATCCTGTTGGCCGAAGAAGCGATGCGCGCATTCCGGCTGGGATTGGAGGAGCGCATCGTTCCCGCGTCAGCCCGGTTCACGTCGACGCCGACAGGCATCCTAGTCTCGACCTCTCACGGCGATGTCATGGCCAAACAGTTGATTCTCGCTGCCGGCCCTTGGATTTCAAAACTCCTGCCGGAGATCGGGCCACACCTCAGGGTTACCCGCCAAGCCGTCGGCTGGTTCAAGCCGTCCCGTCCTTCCGCTGTCAGGTATGGCGAATTTCCGATCTTCATTTTAGATAACGGCAAGCGCGGGCTCGTCTATGGCTTTCCCGATTTCGAAGGTCGCGGCGTGAAAGCCGCGCAGCATGACCTCGGGCCCGATGCTGGTCCCGACGATTGGAGTCCGCTCCCGACGCCTGAGGAACTGAGTGTGGTTCGAACGACGCTCGAACAGTTCGTCCCCGGGGCGGCCGGACCGATCACGGATCGCGACGTCTGTCTCTATACGAATACGCTCCAAGCCGATGTGGTCGTGGATGACGGCAATGAATTCATCATCGACCGGTTGCCCGGCGACCCTCGGATCATCGTCGCCTCGCCCTGCTCCGGTCACGGCGCGAAATTCGCGACAGCCATCGGCAGCATGCTCGCCGACCTTGCGTTAGATCCTGCAGCTTCCGCTTCACCTGCCTTCAGCATCCAGCGGTTCTCCGCGTTCGCGCGGAGTGCAAGCTGATCCGGCGTCTGCTCCGAGCGAAGCGCATGACGAATCCCAAGAAAGCCGCGGCGTCGAAACCACGATCCTCGGGCTTGTTAGGCCAGCTCGGCCATCACATCGTCTTGGCCGCGTAGGTCGGCTCCAGGCGTGAGCGCAGGAATTCGGCACCGGTGATCGGGGCGTATTTTGCCGGCCGCTCGGCGCTGGTGCAGCTTGGCAGGCAGGCGACGATCGCGTCCGGGTTGGGATCGAGAAAGAACGCGACCGAATAACGATCCTTGCCGGGAGGACTGACGACCTTGTGCGGGGTCGAGACATAGACGTCGTTGGACCAGCGCATCAGGCAATCGCCGATGTTGCAGACGAAGGCATCTTGTATCACGGGCGCGTCGAGCCAGCGGCCGGAGCGATCCTGCACCATCAGGCCGCCGACCGCATCGGTCGCGAGCAGCGTGACGTTGCCATAGTCGGTATGTATGCCGGCGCCCAATTGTCCGTCCGACAGCGGCGTGGTGACCGGGGGATAATGCAGCAGGCGCAGGGTGGCGATCGGCTTGTCGAGCCGGCTCTCGAAGAAATCGGGTGCGAGGCCGAGGTCCAGCGCAAATCCCCGGTGCAGGTCGCGTCCCAGTCGCCAGACCTGGTTGAAATAGTCCAGCATCGTGGCGCGAAAGCCCGGCATGTCCGGCCACAGATTGGCGGCCCGGAACGGCGCACGAGCCTTGAGTTCTGGATCCTCCGGATCGAGCTCCAGTCCGATATTGAAGGCTTCCTTGACGTCGGCGGGCTTGTCCGGGTCGAGCGCCTCGCCGCCGAGCCGGATGTAGCCGCGGTTACCGCCAGGGCCACTGAACGAGGCGGCCTCGCGGATCGCTGCCGGGCCGCCAAAAAATGCCGCGGACTGTTCGAACACGCGAGCCCGTAGCGCAGGCGGGACGCCGTGGCCGGTGACATAGAAGAAACCCACCTCCCGGCAGGCGCGGCCCAGGCTGGCTGCGACCGCGCGCGCCTCGTCGGCGGTGCCGGTGATGAGGGGAGCCACGTCGATCACAGGAATGGCGTTCACATCGATCTCCATCGATTGCTATCAACGAGAAGCAATCACTGTACCTGGATGGGCCTGTCGCGCGAGGCCCGCTTCACGTGTTCCGCATGTCGGCGTCGGGAAACAGATCGTCAGGCCTGAACCCGGTCGCGATCAGGCCGTCCTCGACCATGTAGCGGATGATCACTTCCAGCATGACGCGATTTTTGGCGAGGCCGACCGGCCAGTAATCCTTGCCGAGCCGCTGCTCGGTGAAGAGCAGGCTCTCGAGCTGCCACGGCAGCATGGTGCACAAGGCGGCGGCATCGAACAGCCGGGCGTGGGCGATGCGCTGGGCCTGCGCGAAAGCCTCGAAGATCGCCTGCATCAAGCCGGGATTGGCCTCGGCCAGCGGTCGCTTGACCGCGATCACGTGCATGGCGGGAAAAATCCCGGTCCTGGAAAAATAATCGAGCTCGGCTTGCATCGGATCGTCGAACAGGCGCGTCACGGAAGCCGAAGACCAGGTGCTCGGCGCCCGCGCGGTATAGAGCGCGTCGATCTCGCCCGCGGCCAGCAGCACCGCGAGGCTGTTGTCGGTGCGCTCCTCGTGCCGGAACCGATCGGGATAGAATTGCGGATGTTCGTCGCCGGCCCGGGCCGTCTCCAGCCCTCCCGCGACATAGATCGGCGCCGTGCGCGCGAGGCCAAAATGATCCTGGAAGATGCCGCGCAGCCAGACCGCGGCGGCCATGTCGAACACCGGGACGCCGATCCGCCTGCCGGCGAGGTCGGCGGGCTGCTTGATGCCGGCTTTGGCATTGACGAAGACGCTGGACAACCGGAAATGCCGCGACGGGAAGATCGGCACCGCGACATAGGGCCGGTCCGGTCGCTCCATCGAGCGCAGATAGGACGCCAGCGGAAATTCGCAGCAGTCGAAGGTGTGATGGGTCAATTGCTGGTTGAACAGCGCCTGCACGCCCATCAGCGTCACCTGGGCTTCGATGCCCGAGATTGCTACTTCACCGCTTGCGATCGGCCGGGTCCGATCGGAATCGCTAAGGGCTATTTTCAATGGCAACGCGGTCATGAGTCCTCGTTCGTTCGAGTGCCGCGACGTTGCCGGCCAGACGTTTGATCAGCACGTCCAGCAATTCCGGCAGCGCGAGCGGGGTGGCATTGGCGCCGCCGCGCGCATAGATCGCGGTCGCCCGGGGAATGTCGATGTTGAGCCGATGCGCGAGACGCTGAATCGCCGTGCTGCAGTCTTCAGACAGCGGCAGGCACGCGATCCGCGCTTCCGCGGCGAGATGATCGTTGGCGCCGATCAACTCGATCCGCCTGCCGCCCACCTTCTTCGAGGTCGCGACGTGGTGCGAAGCGCGTTCGTTGCGCGCCAGCACGAAGCTGCGATGGGTGAGGCCCGGCGCGACCCAGGACACGATATCGGTATAGTTCCGTCCGATCCGGGAGACCACGCGCGCGAGGATTTTCGCCATCTCATTATGCATCGCGACATAGTGCCGGCGCTCTTGATCGCCCCATTTCCAGCGTGTCGCCGACATGCGGACCGCGGTCGAGTCTGTTCGCCAGGGCGACACCGCATTGCCCCGGTGCTCGAACAGCCCGGGATCGTCATAGGCGACCGCAGGCGACGGCTTGCCGCGATACTCGACGATATGCTCATAGGGGACGACCGCCATCGGCTCCGAAATCACCATCCGGTGCACCACGGTGCCGCGGCCGTCGACCAGTGGCGACAGGTTCAGAACCTCCGGCGAGAACCGCGGCTCCAGCCGCGCCATCAATTCCTGAGGCAGATACAGCCGATCAGATGGCCGAAAACCCTCGTCGAGCAGCCGCTGATTGATCGCCATATGCTCGGAGGAGAACGGATAGGGTTTGGTCTTGGTGCACGGCATGAACAAGAGGATGCGGCGGTCCGCCTGGGGAAGTTCTGGCTCGTAGTCGTTCTGGATGAATTCGAGCCATTCGGCGATACGCGGATGCCTGAGCGAGTCGACATTGTCCTGCGGACTGTACAGGCACAATGTCTCGTCGAGGCGAAACGGACTCTCGATCTTGAGCGCGGATTCGCGGACGCGCGTGGCGCGATTGTCGACGGTCACCATGGTTGGTCAGTTCCCCCGGGTCGTCAAGGCCGTGACGTCAAGCTCCCGCTCGGCATAATCGCGCAGCGATTGCAGATGGACATCGGCGTCTTCGACGAACAATCCGCGGCTGATGCCGGTGACGATCCGCTCGACGCCGAATTTCAGCGCGGAAATGCCGGCGGAGCAGGCAAGGCTCGGCATCGCCGCGAAGGTGTAGCTGAAGATATTCGCGAGATAGGGCGCCGATCCCGGCGCCTTTGCCGTGAACTGGAAGCTGGGAGACAGGTACGGATAGGCGCCCAGCGCGGCATGTTGCTCGCCGGCCGGCGGCTGATAGAGATCGGACCAGCGCGCGATCCTGTCGTGGAAGCGCGCCAGTTCCGGCCGCGTCGCGAGGTCGACCGCAAAACCGGTGCCCGCGATCAGGAAATCGAACGCACCTGGCCCCTGCGGATGCGTCAACAGAATCCTGCCATCGACGAAATCGACGCCTTGCAGCGGACAGCCGAGCCGCATGAGGAAATTTGCATGCCGGCTGCAGCGATCGAAGGTGTCCTGCGGCGGGGGCTGGTTCATCTCGAAAATGAGCTGCATGAAGCGCCACTTGCGCGCGTCGTCGAGATCGCCGAAATGACGCAGAAAGCCGGCGAACTCCATCCAGCGGTTTGGATTGATGGTCGGAAGCTGTCGCCTGCGCGCCAGCAGATCGACCGACGCCGCGCCGCTTTCCAGCGCCATCGCGGCATTGTCGAACGCGGACGCGCCGGCGCCGATCACGGCAACCGTCTTGCCCCTGAGCGCGGTGAAGTCGATCGCGTCCGCGGTGTGGGCGTAAGCGTGTCGCGGCAAGGCGTCCGCGATCATGCTGGGGACGAACCAGTGGCCGGAGCCTTCGATCCCCGTCGCCAGCACCACGTTGCGGGTGAGATAGCGCTCAGCGGTGCCGTCGCCCTTTGTAGCGTGGACGGCGAGCAGGCCGTCATCCAGCGGCTCGATATCGGTGACCTCGGCCTCCGAGCTTGCGATACCGATGGTGTTTTTCACCCACAACAGATAGTCGTGCCAACGCTCGCGCGGGATCTTGCCGAGTTGCTGCCATGACGATTCGCCAAAGCGCGCCTGCCACCAGGCGCGGGCCGACAGGCTCGGGATGCCGAGATCCGGCCCGGTCACGTTCTTCGGTGTGCGCAGCGTATGCATGCGCGCGAAGCGCCGCCACGGCCCGGCAAGATCCGGCGGATTGCGGTCGAGTACGCGGACATTGCTGATCCGCTCGCGCAGCAGCCGGAAGGCGATGGCGATGCCGCTCTGCCCGCCGCCGACGATGATGACGTCGTGAACGGCCGTGCCGTTCCGGCTGCGCGGAACGACCCAGGGCCGCGTCGGATAGCCCAGGCAGTCCAGCTCAAAGCGAACCCGCCGCTCCAACTGCCTGAGATCGGAATCCGTGTCCGTTGTGGCGAGCATGGGACTATGCGAGCTCCGGTCTGATGGTGCGTTCGATCGCAAGTGGCTGCCGCGTCATCGCCTCGGCAAACGACACGACATGCGGTTCGAGCCGGGCGGCCAGCGCCCGCGCCTCACGCGTGGTCGCCGACAGCCGTGTCACGGCGTCCTTGACGCCTCGACGCAGGCCGGACGTGTCGACGGACACCAGCTTGCGGTTCAGAACCTTGAACTGGCCTCCCACCATCACGTCGGTCACGGACGCGGAATCGGCGCAGGTCACGAGCTGGTTGACCGGATCGGTGTCGGGAATGAAATCGACATGGCCGAGATCGAGCATCGCAAGGTCAGCGTGCGTCCCCGGCGCGATGCGGCCGCAGAGGTCGAGGCCCAACAGCTTTGCGCCGCCCTGGGTCGCAAGCCGGATGATTTCCGGCGCCCGCAGCCATTGGTCGCGGGAGCCGGCAAATGTCCGCGCGCCGAACGATGCGAGCCGCATCGCCTGCAGCATGCTGAGCGAATCCGATGAATTGGCGCCGTCCGTCGCCAGGGCGACATTGATGCCGCGCTCCAGCATCGGCCGCACGTGGGCTGTGCCGGATCCCAGCCTGAAATTGCTGGCGGGGATATGGGCGATGGAGCAGCCATGTTCGGCGAGCAGATCGAGGTCAGCGGCGTCGATCCAGACGCTGTGGGCCGCGGTAAAGCGCGGCCGCAATAGCCCGATATCGGCGAGATGGCGGATGGCGGAGCGGCCATAGAGCTGTCGCGCGACCACGGCCTGCAGCCGCGATTCGGCGATGTGCATGTGGATCGGAAGCCCATGACGGTCCGCGATCTCCATGCAGTCGCGCAGGAAACGCTCCGAGCAGTGGTGCGGAATGGTCGGGGCGATCGCGAGCGTGACGGTCTCGGGCAGGTCTGCGCGCGCCGCGATGATCGTCTCGATCGCCGCGATGGTGCGCTCGGAACTCGCCAGCTCGAATTTGCCGACCGATTGCGCCAGCTCGGGCGGCAGCGCGTCGGCCAATCCCGGAATCGATTGAAACAGGCTTTGATCGGCGACCATCGGCGCCAGCACGGCGCGCATGCCGGCGTCCGCGTAGGCGCGGGCGGCAGCGGCAAAACCCTCCTTGGTCGGGCGCGGAAATTCGTAGACCAGGTCGAAACAGGCGGTGCAGCCCTTCGACAGCATGTCGACGGCGCCGAGCAACGTGGACAGATAGATGGTTGCGGGATCGCGCGTGCTTGCAAGCCAGGGGCCGTTGGTGAGGGAGGCTTCCAGCGTCCAGGCTTCGGCAACGCCCTTCATCAGGTTGGCATGGCCATGGGTATGGGCGTTGACGAGGCCGGGAATGATCAGGCGATCACTGGCATCGTGCTGCGTGGCAGAGTCCGCCGCCAGCGAGCCGGGTGTGCCGATGCCTGCGATCTGTCCCTGATCGATCAGGAGGTCCTTGCGCTCGGCCTGTCCCGAGACCGGATCGACCACAAGTCCTCCGGCGATCAGGAGGCGTTCGCCGGCGGTCATAGATATCGCTCCGCAGGATGGTGGTCGATCCAGTGCCGGGCGATCTCGGAGCGGCTGGCAAACCAGATGTCGTCGTGCTGGCCCGCGAATTCGAGAAATCGCGCGATCGCCTCGAACCGCGCCGGCTGGCCGGAAATCCGGCTGTGCAGGCTGACCGTCATCATCCGCGGGCTGTGAGCGCCTTCCGCGTAGAGCACGCGCAGCGCGGCGGACAGATGGTCGTAGAAATCATTCGCGGTTCCGAGCTTCGCGGTGGCGAGCCGATTGTCGTTGTTGGTGAAGCTGTGCGGAACGATCAGATGCGGCTTGTCGCCGACCCTGACCCAATAGGGCCAGTCGTCGGCATAGCTGTCGGAATCGTAGAGGAAGCCGCCATGTTCGACGAGCAGCGCCCTTGTGTTCGCGCTCGGCGAGTACCGGCTTTGCCAGCCCAGCGGACGGCGTCCGGTCGCCTGTTCGATGAGCGTGACGGCGCGCGTGATCGCGCTGCGCTCGTCCTCCGTGCTCAGCAGATAATGCCGGATGAAGCGATCGCCATGGCAGCAGAGATCGAACTCGAATTCCCTGATGGTGTCGGCGATCTGCGGATTGCGCACAAGCGCCTGCGCGCAGGCGTTGATGGTGACGGGGATGCCGCATTCGGTCATCAGGTTGATGATGCGCCAGAAGCCGATGCGCGAGCCATATTCGAACAGGGATTCGCTGACGAAATCGCGACTGCCCGCGGGCACTTCGTGCGGGATGCCGTCGGTCAGCGCGGTTTCGGTCGCCGCGTCCCCGTCAGGGATCGAGGGTTCGGCGCCTTCCTCGACATTGAGAACGACCACGAGTGCCAGCCGCGCGCCGTTCGGCCAGCGCGGGTCCGGCTGTCTCCGGCCATAGCCGACGAAATCGCGCGCCGTCATGGTGCGAGCGCGGCCGCGGGCAGCGCATGTCCGATTCGGGTCGCGAGATCCAATAGCCTTTGATCGCCCCGGGGGCCGGCGATCAGCGACAGGCCGACAGGGCAGCCGTCGACGACGACGGCCGGAATGTTGATCTGCGGCAACCGGCACAGCGATGCCACGCAGGTGAGGGCGAGCGTCCGCTCGCGGAACTCCACTTGCGCGGACACCGGCGCGTCGCGAAACGGCGGCAGATCATGCGCGGTCGGAAGTATCAGCACGCCGTCGCTGCCGAGCGATTGCACCAGACGATCGGTCAGGGTTTCGCGGCGGACAACGGCTGCCGCAAACCTCGCCGGATCGACCTGCGAGGCGAGCTCGATCCGCTCGGCGACCGCCGGGCTGAGCCTGCGTCCGGGCGTCTTGCCCCAGGCGCCAAGCGTCGCCCACAGATCCTGCAGCTGCAGCGGCCTGAAGGTGTCCAGCCAGTGCTCGACACCTTCCTTGAACAAGGTCACCTCGATCGCATTGCCGAGTGATCGAGCGACCGGCAGCAAGGCTTCGCCGATCCGGCGCTCCGGGATGTCGAACGCGTCGCGCGCGAGCAGCAATCGCGCCGGGCTGAATTCGTTGATCGGGCCGAAATAGATTTCGCCGACGCGCTTCATGGTCGCCGCGTCGCGTGCCAGCCAGCCGACGGTGTCGAAGCTCGGCGCCATCGCCATGATGCCCGCGACCGACAGCCGGCCGAACGTGGTGCGCAGGCCGTAGATCCCGCAAAAGCTCGCGGGCACGCGGACCGATCCGCCGGTATCGGTGCCGAGTGCGAAGTCGCAGAGCTTGGCCGCCACCGCCGAGGCCGAGCCGCTCGACGATCCGCCGGGCACGCGTTGCGGCGCCCTGGGATTGATCGGGGTGCCGAAATGCGGATTCATCCCGAACATACCGCAGGCCACCTCGTCGGTCTGGGTCTTTCCGACCAGCAAGGCACCGGCCATCAGCGGCACCAGCGCCGCCGGCGCGGTCGCGATCGCCTCTGTCGCATCGCGCAGCCGGTCCGGATTGCCCCATGCCGACTTGGTGCCGGCGATATCGATCAGGTCCTTGGCGGCGAATGTGAGGTCGGCGAGCGGACCGTCCTGCGCGAGCCGCAGCGACTGCAAGCCATGATCGACGAATGCCTGCCGCCTGATCTCGTCCAGTGTGGTGGTCTCGGATCTACTCGGCGGCATCGGGATATTTCAGCGGGGTTGCGGGCAGGCCATAGGTGCCCATGAACTGGTCGACCGCGCCCTTGACGCCGTCCCAATCGAAGAATCGAAACGAATTGCCGCGCGTCACCAAGGGTGCGCCGGAGTAGAACATCTCATATTGCAGATGGCGCGAGCCGAATTCGGAGCCGACCGCATCCCAGGCCAGCTTCATCAGCTTCACGCGCTGCTCCGAGGTTGCGACCGTGGAGCGCTGCGTCTTGTGAATGATGGCGTTGGTTTCCGGCGTCGCAAAATCCGCATGGGACGACGGCACCATGATCATCCCGCCACCGGACAGCGAGCGGATCGCTTCGGTGATTTCTGGATAGGTGGTCTGGGCGATGACCTGGGCGGTGCAGAGCAGCGACCGATCCGGAACGTAATAGCCCTGAAAGGTCTCGCCCTTGAGCTCCATCGCGATCACCAGCGCCTCGATGTTGCTGACCTTCGCGGCCATCAGGCCGAGCGTCTCGCGCACCTGCGGATAGTTGATGATGTTGTTGGTTTCGGCGATCTTGCGTCCCAGCCCCAGCATGAACCTGAGCTTGACCATCAGGCGGACCATGCACTGGTAGTTCTGCAGCACATGCGCCCTGGTATCGTGCCATTGCGCCTGCGCCATCTTCAGATCCCTGAAGACGAAGACGCGGTCCCAGGGAATCTTGACGTCGTCGAAGTGGACCACCGCGTCATTCTCGTCGAAGCGTGACGACAGCGGGTAGTCGAACGCCGAGGTCGCGTTCTGCTCGTAGCTGCGCCGCGACATCAAGGTCAGTCCCCTGACGCCGAGCGGCACGATCGCGGTGAAGGCATAGGCCTCGTCGCCGGCCTGCAGGGCCTGGAAGCCCGACACCAGCAGCTCGTTGGCCAGGATGCCGGAGGTCGCCAGCATCTTCGCGCCGCGAATCGTGATCCCGCCAGAGTCCTCGTCGACGATTGAGGCAACCAGATGCGGATCGGGCTGGTTGCCCGCCGATCTGGCCTTGTCGGATTGCGGATTGATGATGACGTAGGACAGGAACAGGTCGTTGTCCCGGGCGTACTGGAAGTACGACTCCAGCGCCGCCGCGCGGGCCGGATCGTAGTCGCGAAACGCCGCGAGCCCGATCCGAAAGCCAGCCAGCGTGGATGCGACATGATCTGGCGAGCGGCCGATCATGCCGCAGGTCAGCGTCG
>NZ_JBAURI010000915.1:0-6422 GCF_049581145.1 Bradyrhizobium sp. | reverse complement strand
TCTGCGGCCTGATCACGGCGATGGCGGTCCTGGTCCTGAGCCGGCAGTCGCCCGGGCCGGTGCTGAAGGGCATTTCGTGGAGCGTGCTGCCGCTGGTCGGCGGCCTGTTCGTCATGGTGGAAGCCCTGGTGCGGACCGGCGTGATCGCCCAGCTTGCCGCCGCGCTTCATGGCGCGGTCGCGCAATCGGTCCCACACACCGCCTGGCTCGGGGGCATCGTCACGGCATTGGCCGACAACATCGCCAACAACCTTCCGGTCGGCCTGATCGCGGGCTCGGTGATAGCCAACGATCATCTGCCGGCCTCGGTGGTCGGCGCAACGCTGATCGCCGTCGATCTCGGTCCCAATCTGTCGGTCACGGGCTCGCTGGCGACGATCCTTTGGCTGGTTGCGCTGCGGCGGGAGAAAATCGATGTCAGCGCCTGGCGTTTCCTGCAAATCGGTGCGCTCGTGACGCCGCCGGCGCTGGTAGCGGCGCTGGCCGCGGTCATTGCGTTCGGCCGGTAGGCGGTTGATCCGGATCAAGCCAAAGGCATGGAGCGGGATCCATGTTGACGCCCCAGCTTTGCTTTTCGAACTTCGAAAAGCTAATCTTTTGCGCGGGAGTTCGTTTGTGTTCGGCGACTTTCGATGTTCTGCGTGGCCCGATCGAGGATCGCTAGAGACCTGATGGACGAGACTGTCGATCGATCGCTGCAGTTCATGGCCGGCGGCGGCAAGGTCGGCGCGCTGATGCGCTCGCACGACTGGACTCACTCCCCGCTCGGCCCCCCTGCGACCTGGCCGCAATCGCTCCGGTCGGTTGTCGGATTGATCCTGGAATCGCGCTTTCCGATGTTCGTGGCCTGGGGCCGCGCGCTCAGCTTTCTCTATAACGACGCCTATGCCGAGATTCTCGGCGAGAAGCATCCTCGCGCGCTGGGTGGCCGCTTCCAGGAGATATGGACCGAGATCTGGCCCGACATCAGCCCGCTGATCGCGGCGGCGTTGGCCGGCGAAGCGACCTACCGCGAGGACCTGCCGCTGCTCATGAACCGGCGCGGCTTCGACGAGCAGACCTGGTTCACCTTCTCCTACTCGCCGGTACGCGACGAAGGCGGCGCGGTCGCCGGCATGTTTTGCGCGGTGGCCGAGACCACGCAGAAGATCGTCGCGGAAAAAGCGCTGCGCGATAGCGAGGAAGCCTTGCGGGCACTCAACGCCACGCTGGAGCGGCGGGTGGCCGACGCCGTGGCTGAGCGCAACGTGCTGGCCGACATCGTCGAGCGCACCGACATCATCGTGATCGTCGCCGATCTCGGCTATCGCCTGCTCGGCATCAACAAGGCGGGACAGGACGCGTTCGAGGCGATCTACGGCGTGCGTCCCGAGGTCGGCAACGACTTGCCGAGCCTGCTTGCGGACAAACCGGCTCATCTCAGCCAGATCCGGTCGTACTGGGACCGCGCGCTGGCGGGCGAACCATTCACCGCGATAGATGAATTTGGCGAGGAAGCCCTCTCGCGCCGCTCCTTCGAGGTGCGCTTCAGCCCGCTGTTCGGACCCGGAGGGCGTCAGATCGCCGCCTATCAGTTCGCGCAGGACATCACCGACAGGTTGCGCGAGCAGGCGCGCCTGCAGCAGGCCGAGGACGCGTTGCGGCGCGCGCAGAAACTGGAATCGCTCGGCCAGTTGACCGGCGGCGTGGCGCATGACTTCAACAATCTACTGGCGATCATGTCAGCCGGCGTGCAGTTGCTGGGCCGCCCGGGCGACCCGGCGCAACGCGCGCGCATCATGACCGGCATGCGCCAGGCCGTGAAACGCGGGGCGGCGCTGACCCGTCATCTGCTGTCATTCTCGCGGCAGCGGCCGCTCAATCCTGAAGCCGTCGATCTGGCCAGGCAGATCGACAACATGCGTGAGATCCTCGCCCGCTCGCTGCGCGGCGACATCCATGTCGAGATGCAGTTTGCGATCGACCTCTGGCCGGTCGAGGTCGACATCGGGGAATTCGAGCTGGCCCTGATCAATCTCTGCGTCAATGCGCGCGACGCGATCGCGGGCGAAGGCACGATCGGCATCACCGCGTGCAATCGGCCGGGCTTTTCGCAGGCCGGTCTCACTGGCGACGTTGTCGAATTGGCCGTCAGCGACAGCGGCGCGGGCATCCCCACCGACATGCTCTCACGCGTGTTCGATCCGTTCTTCACGACCAAGGAGGTCGGCAAGGGGTCAGGGCTCGGGCTCGCCCAGGTCTACGGCTTTGTCAAGCAATCCGGCGGACAGGTCGATATCCAGAGCGAGCTCGGCAACGGCACCACGGTGCGGCTGTTCCTGCCGCGAACCGACCGATCCCCGAGCCTGTCGCATGCCCAAAGCGAGTCTTTGGTGGCCGACGTCGACGGGCTGTTCGAGGGCCACGTCTTGCTGGTCGAGGATGACGATGAAGTCGCCGCACTCGCAGCCGAAATGCTGCGATTGATCGGCTTTGGCGTCACCCGTGTCGCCAGCGCGGCGGCCGCGCTGGGCGCGCTGGCCAATGGTCGGCCCGTCAGCCTGATATTCTCCGACATCATGATGCCCGGCAGCATGAGCGGCGTGGAGCTCGTGCGCGAGATCAGGAAGCGACGGCCTGAGCTGCCGGTTGTTCTCGCAACCGGCTATCAGGAAGCCGCAGCCGGTGCCGCGAAGGATGGAATCGGCGTGCTGCTGAAGCCGTACACGCTCGAGGAACTGGCGAGCGCGATCGGCAGCCAGCTCAGCGGCCGAAAGGACTAGCCCCGTTGCCAATCGGCGAAGCCGGGCTCGCGCCAGGCTTCGCCGCCCGATTTGCCTTACTCTGGCGCCTTGAGCGGTCCGTCGATCCATCGGCCCGCTTCGCTGGATTTCAACGGATCGGGCCCGTCGCAATCGAGGCAACGCAGCGTCCGCTCTCCCTTGCCGCCCGGCGGCAGCGCCAATGACATCGGCTTACTGCATTTCGGGCAGGGCCTTTGCGCCGGTTTCATTTCCCCCTCCCCGACCTCATGCCGCAAGCGCACGGCTGACCGAGCGCAGCCGGTTCGGCTTGCCGCCCGGCGGATGGTGCGGACCGCCATCGAGCGCACGCAGCGCTTCCAGGATTTCGTCGATCGGAACCGGCGCCTTCAGCCCGGGCGGCGCCCGCAGCGATGGGCAGGACGCGATCGCCGAGGCATCGGATGCCCAGGACGCCAGGATAGCTCGCTTTTCAGACAGCGTCAGCGAGGGATCGGCCACCACATCGCTTGGATGTTCGAAAACCGTGCCGGGGTGCAGCAGTGCATTGAGGTCGAAGACATTGTCAGACGTCGCGGTCATCGGCCGCATGGTTACACCTCCAATCTTGGACAGGTTGGATCACGTTGCCGCGCGACGATGCGCGCGGCAGTGCAGACATGAATCACGATGCAGGCCTTAAGCCTCGAACCGCTCCCTAAGCCGCCTTGGGCTCAATCCGATCGGTTGGCACGGGCCCGTTGATCGCAATACTGCGGGGCTTCATCGTCTCGGGCACCCGGCGCTCCAGATCGATCACCAAAAGGCCGTTCTCGACGGCCGCGCCCTTGACCTCGACGTGGTCGGCGAGCGTGAATTGCCGCCTGAACGGCCGCGCGGAGATGCCGCGGTAGAGGAAGGTGCGGCCTTCGTTCTCCGCCTTGCGGCCCTCGAGCGTGAGCACATCGTGCTCCAGCGTCAGCGCGATCTCGTCGGCGCTGAAGCCAGCCAGCGCGACCGAAATCCGGAAGCGATCCTGGTCGATCCGTTCGATATTGTAGGGGGGATAAGTATCTTCGGCGGCCTTCTGAACTTCGTCGAAGGCATCGAACAGACGGTCAAAACCCACGGTCGACCGCCACAGGGGAGTCCAATCATATCTCATAGCCAAATCCTCCAAAGAGCAAGATGGGTACGAGCCGGCGCCGGACACCCTGGACCGGCGCCCGCCTCAGTTTCGAAGCCCGCAAGCGGCGCCCCGATCGCTTTCCCGCGACGGCATAGAAATTGGAAAACCGGGGAAAAGTTTCAAGACGACCTCGAAATTTTTTCCGCGGCCAGCCCTGCCCGGAAGCCTGCAATTCGGTTGCGTTGTCACACCAAGGCCCTTGCAAAGAACGCTTATCATCGCTGTAACAAAACTGTCACAGAGCAAAACTAGACAGAAGCCGCGGCCACCGGGTCGCATTCCCAGGGGGAGGTCATCATATGCGCCGCACGGTCGCGCTGCTATCCGCGAGTTTTCTCACATTGGCCGTCGGGCCTGCGTTCGCGGACAATGCCACGCCGCATAATCTGATCCTGTTCGTGCCGGACGGTTTGCGGGCACTCAAGGTGACGCCCGAGACCGCGCCCGCGATGGCCGACATCCGTGACAAGGGCGTCAACTTCAAGAACCCGCATTCGATGTTTCCGACCTTCACGATGGCCAACGCGTCCGCGCTGTCGACCGGACACTATCTCGGCGATACCGGCACCTTTTCGAACACGATTTATGGCGGCTTCACCTCCGCGCCTGCCGGCGACACTGTCGTGCCGTTCCTTGAGAACGACGCAGTGCTCGGCGACATCGACGCGCATTTCGGCGGCAATTATCTCAACGAAGAAACCATCCTGAAACTGGCGCGGGAAAGGGGCTTCTCCACCGCGGCGATCGGCAAGGTCGGTCCGACCCTGATGTTCGACCACACGGACCGGACCGACAGAGCGGGCGCGCATTCGATTGTCATCGACGATGCCACCGGCGCCAAGACCGGCGTTCCGCTGTCCGATGACATGAAGGATGCGCTGACCAAGGCCAACCTGCCCCTCGCCGCCCCCTCGCGCGGCGATAACGGCAAGATCGGCGATGCCAAGACGCCGGGAACGACGATGGCGAACACCACCCAGCAGGCCTATTTCGCCGACGTCGCAGCAAAAGTGGTGCTGCCGATGTTCAAGGCGCGCAACAAGCCGTTCGTGCTGGTGTTCTGGTCGCGCGACCCCGACGGCAGCCAGCACAATCAGGGCGACAGCCTCAACGCGGTGACGCCCGGCATCAACGGCCCGACCTCGATGGCAGGCATCAAGAACGCCGACGACAATCTCGCGCAACTGCGCAAGGCGCTCGACGACCTCGGGCTGACCTCGACCACCGACGTCATCGTCTCCGCCGACCACGGCTTCTCGACGATCTCCAAGCAGAGCAAGACGAGCCCATCGGCCAAGGTCAGCTATGACGACACGCCGAAGGATTTCCTCCCAATGGGCTTCCTGGCGCTCGATCTGGCCAAGGCGCTGGACCTGCCGCTGTTCGATCCCAATGACAAGAATGCGCCGGTCGCCGCAACCGCTCACCCCAAGGCCGGCAACGGCGTGCTTGGCAAGGATCCGACCAAGCCCGACATGGTGATCGCCACCAATGGTGGATCGGATCTGATCTATCTGCCGAACAAGGACAAGAAGCTCGCCGACAAGGCGATCAAGGCGCTACTCGACCAAGACTATGTCAGCGGGCTGTTCGTCGACGACGCGCTCGGCCGCTTCCCCGGCACGCTGCCGATGTCGCAGATCAACCTGAAGGGCAAGGCGGTCACGCCCACTCCCTCGATCGTGGTCAACTTCCGCTCCTATGTGGAGGGCTGCAACGAGCCGACCAATTGCTCGGTCGAAATAGCCGATACCGTGCTGCGGCAGGGCCAAGGCATGCATGGCAGTTTTGGCCGCGGCGACACCATGAATTTCATGGCGGCGATGGGACCGGACTTCAAGGCCGGCTACGCCGATCCTCTGCCAGTCTCCAACGCCGACGTCGGGATGACCATCGCCCAGCTCATGGGCTTGCATGCCTCAGCCGAAGGCGGCCTGATGGGACGGGTGATCTCGGAGGCCCTGCCGAACGGGATCGTCCCGAAGGCGGCCGACGGCGAGATCACCTCCAAGCCGGCGGCGAACGGACTCAAGACCGTCCTGAAGTACCAGCGCGTGCTGACGCAGCGTTATTTCGACGCAGCCGGATTTGCCGGCCGCACCGTCGGGCTCGAAACCGAAACCGCCAAGCAGACAACGGCAGGGGAGTAACCGGGCCAACAAAAACGGCGGGGAAATGACCCCGCCGTTCAGCCATACGATCGGTCGGGATGCGTCTACATCCCGATGTCGAACACGTTCGGCAGGGTCGACAGCGGCAGCGCGGCGGCGCCGACCAGAGTCGCCACCAGCGCCATCAGCGCGCGGTTGCGACGCTGCTTGCCGCGCATCTGATCCGCGATCCACTCCAGCACTTCGGTATCGACGCGCGCGGCGCTGGCCGGCGCCCAGCTCTCGATATCGGTCTCCGGCGCCAGCGCGACCGTGCGCGGCGGCACCGGCAGGCCCGACGCGGACGCCGCATGATGGGCGACCGCCTTTGCCAGCAGGTCGTCGAAACGGCCATCGTCGCTG
>NZ_JBAURI010000914.1:0-21353 GCF_049581145.1 Bradyrhizobium sp. | reverse complement strand
CCTATGATGAGGCCGAACGCGACCGCCGGCAGGCGGAACAATCGATCAAGCTCTTGGCCGAACAGCTTCATGAAGCCAAGGCAAGGGCGGTGCGCCTTGATCCTCTGACCGATCTGCCCAACCGTTTCGCCTTCAGCGAACGTCTGGCCCAGGCGATCGACGATGCCGATGCCAGCCAGTCCCAATTTTCCATCCTCTGCATCGATTTCGATCGCTTCAAGGAAGTCAACGAGGTGTTTGGGCATGGTGTTGCCGACCGGCTGTTGCAGAAGCTCGCCAGCCGGCTGAAGGTGGCGTCGGGAGATGCCTTCCTCGCGCGTCTTGGCGGCGACGACTTTAATATCCTAGTCTCCGCCGGCAAGCAGCCGGCAGCGAGCGAAGAACTTGCCAAGCATATCCAGGAACTGGTGTTCGACGGCTTCAACATCGACGGCCACATCATCAAGACCGCGCTCAGCATCGGCATCGCCATCTATCCGCATGACGGCCCCGACGCGCAGACGCTGATGATCAACGCGGACGCCGCGCTGGCGCGCGCCAAGCGCGACGGTCGCGGCTCGCTGCGTTTCTTCGAAGCCGAGATGGACAAGCAGCAACGCGATCGGCTGGCGATGCAGCACGAGCTTGGCGCGTCGCTCGAACGCAACGAGCTCCGGCTGTTCTTTCAGCCTCAGGCGCGGATGGACGGCGAGATCACCGGTTTCGAGGCGCTGCTGCGCTGGGAACACAGCGTGCGTGGAAGGATCGCGCCGAACACCTTCATTCCGCTCGCCGAAGAGAACGGCATGATCATTCCGATCGGCGCCTGGGTCCTGAAGGAGGCGTGCCGCCAGGCCGCGACCTGGTCGAAGCCGCTCCTGGTCGCCGTCAATCTTTCTCCGGTGCAATTCCACTACAGCGATCTGCCGGCACTGGTTTTGTCGATTCTGCTGGAGACCGGGCTCCCTCCGCATCGGCTCGAGCTCGAGATCACCGAAGGCGTTCTGATGAACGATTTCGACCGCGCAATCAGCGTGCTGCGGCGGTTGAAGGCCTTGGGGGTGAGCATCGCCATGGACGATTTCGGCACCGGCTATTCGTCGTTGCGCTACATCCAGGCGTTTCCGTTCGACAAGCTCAAGGTCGACAAGAGCTTCGTCGATCAGCTGAATCAGAATTTGCAGTCGCAGGCCATCATCCGCGCCGTGGTTGGCCTTGCCCATGGGCTCGGCCTGCCGGTCGTGGCGGAGGGGGTGGAGACGCTGGACCAGCTCGAGTTCCTGAAGCGCGAACATTGTGACGAAGTCCAGGGCTATCTGATCGGCCGGCCCCAGCCGATCGAGCACTATGCGGACATTGTCGGAGTTCCCGAAGCCCTTCCGCGCAGCGTCGAAGCAGCGGGCTGACGGACCGGCTCGGCTCAGGCAATCCTGGCCTGCGGTTCGCGCGATATTGTCGCGGCACTATCGCAGGACAATGGAGCCAGAGCGACCGACCAGCCGGGCCAGTTGCTTGAAACGGCTGCCGACGCGATCGGCGACCAAATCGACCAGCCGGTGCTCGAACACGAGCATTAGATTGCGGTCGTGGCTGCGGAAATGGGTCGCGGGCAGCACGCCCGGCCGCGCCGCCGAGATCAGGTGAGCGACCCGGAACGCCGCGCCGAGCAAGCGGGCGCGTTCCAGCAGGTGCGGTGAAAGCTGCGCCTTGATGATCGCCGGCGGCTCGTTTTGTTCGCTCAAGCCGGCATAGCGGAAGAACACCGACAGCCCGACGAAGACCCGTTCCTGATGGGTGATCGCGCCGAAATTGCCGTTGATGATGAGTTCCAGCGTCTGCTCGCCGCGGTGGTCGGGATGGACCCGCCAGCCGATATCGGACAACAGGCACGCGGTGTGGCGAAGGCGGCGTTCTTCGTCGGTTTCGCGCAGGTGCACGACCCGGACCAGCCGGTCGGTCCACGCGATCAATTCCAGCGCATGACGCGCCGAGCGCGACAGCAGCTCGTTCAGGGTCTGCGCGGCGCTGATCAAGCCATCCTTGGCGCGTTCCGTTTCCGGCAGCTTGGAATAGAGCAGGCCCTCGCGCACGCCGAAGGTCGAAAACACGATGGTCTTCGGTCTTGCGACCCGGATGACATATTCGAGCACCAGCGCCGCATAGGCGAGCAGCGGCCGCCGCGCGTCGGCGATCGCCTCGATGTTGGCGAGCATGCCGGTCGCGGCAAGCCGCCTGAGCCGCCGCGCAAAATCCAGCGCGTCGGCGGCCGGTATGGAATAACCGTGCATCACCTTGATCGGATAGCCGCTCTGGATGATGTGGATGCGGGCGAGCGCGCGCCAGGTGCCGCCGACCGCGTAGAAGATGCGGCCGTGGCCGGCCCGGAGCCGATCGACCTTTTCGAGTTCGGTCTTGACGATGCGCTGGGCGCGCTTCAGCGACTTGTGCGCGAGGTCCTGCAGCGCCAGGCTGCCGAGCGGCAGCGTGACCCCGACGCGGACCAGGTTGCCGCGCACGTCGATCAATTCCAGCGAACCGCCGCCGAGATCGCCGACGATGCCGTCGGGCCTGTGCACCCCCGAGATCACGCCGAGCGCCGACAGTTTTGCCTCCATCGGACCCGAGAGGATCTCGATTTTGACCCCGCAGATGCGCTCGGCCTCGGTGATGAAATCGGGCCCATTGGTCGCATCGCGGCAGGCGGCGGTGGCGATCGCATAGACCCGGCCGACCCTCTGCACCTTGCACAGGGCGTGAAATCGCCTGAGCGAGGTCAACGCCTTTTCGACCGCATCAGGGGCGAGCAGGCCGGTGGTTTGCACCTCGCGGCCGAGGCCGCACAGCGTCTTTTCGTTGAACACGGAGATCAGGCTGCGCGCCGCCGCTTCGTAGACGACGAGACGAACCGAGTTCGATCCGATGTCGATGACCGCAACGCTGGATGCGCGATTGCGCGACCGTTTCACTGGAAAAATTCCCTGCGAGGGATCTTCCTACGAGGGATGCTGGCGTTCGGTCCGGCGCGTGAGGCGGCGCGGTGAAGATTCCTTGAGCGACTTGCCACGACCTGAGAGACTCGGATTCGTCATGAAGTAATTATGCAGGTTAAAAGGCTCCTCGCCCTTGGCGGCCTTCATACGCGTAGACGAACCATCCGGCAACAACTGCCAGCTCTGCTCATTGTCCTTCAGGTTCGCGACCATGATCTGTTCGAGAACCTGCTGATGAACCGTTGGATTTTGCAGCGGGCAAAGCACTTCGACGCGCCGGTCGAGGTTGCGCGGCATCATGTCGGCGGACGAGATATACACAGCTGCTTTGGCGCTGGGTAAGCCCTGACCCATGCCAAAACAGTAGATTCGGCCGTGCTCCAGGAAGCGGCCGATGATCGACTTGACCCGGATGTTCTCGGATAGGCCGGGCAGGCCGGGCCGCAGGCAGCAGATACCGCGGACCACGAGCTCGATCGAGACGCCGGCCTGCGAAGCCTGATAGAGCGCGTCGATGATATCAGGATCGACCAGCGAATTCATCTTCATCCAGATCGCGCCCGTCTTGCCGTGACGGGCGTGCTGGGTTTCGCCGTGGATATGCTCGATGATTCGCTTGCGCAGCGTCAGCGGCGACACCGCCATCTTCTCGATATCGATCGGCTCGGCATAGCCGGTGATGTAGTTGAATACCCGCGCTACGTCGCGCCCGATGATCGGATCCGAAGTGAAGTAGGACAGGTCGGTGTAGATGCGCGCGGTCACCGGATGATAATTGCCGGTGCCGGTATGCACGTAGGTGGTCAGACTGCCGCTTTCGCGCCGCACGATCAGCGAGAGTTTGGCATGGGTCTTCAGTTCGAGGAAGCCGTACACCACCTGGACGCCGGCGCGTTCGAGGTCACGCGCCCAGCGGATGTTGGCCTCCTCGTCGAAGCGCGCCTTCAGTTCGACCAGCGCGGTCACCGATTTTCCGGCTTCCGCCGCTTCCGCCAGCGCGCGGACGATCGGCGAGTTGTTGGAGGTGCGATAAAGCGTCTGCTTGACGGCCACGACGTCCGGATCGCGTGCGGCCTGCTGCAGGAATTGCACCACGACGTCGAATGATTCATAGGGGTGATGCACGATCAGGTCCTTCTGCCGGATCGCCGCGAAAATATCGCCGCCATGATCGCGGACGCGCTCGGGATGGCGCGGCACGTAGGGCACGAATTCAAGATCGGGCCGGTCGAGCCGCGTCAGCTGCGACAATTCGTTCATCGCCAACACGCCCTCGACCAGCAGGACCTCGTCATCGGTGGTCGACAGCGCGCGTTGCACGAAGGCGCGCAGCTCGTCGGGCATGGAGGCCTCGATCTCGAGCCTGATCACCGATCCCCGTCGCCGCCGCTTCAGCGCGGTCTCGAACAGCCGCACCAGGTCTTCCGCTTCCTCCTCGATTTCAAGCTCGGAGTCGCGGATGATGCGGAAGGCGCCCTGGCCGTTGACGTGGTAGCCGGGGAACAGCCGGCCGATGAACAGGCCGGTGGCCTGTTCCAGCGTGATCAGCCGGACCGAGCCATCCCTGCCGGCGGGCAGGCGGATGAAGCGATCGATCTTGCCGGGCATGCGGATCAAGGCGTTCATCGGCTTGCCGTCGGCGATTCGCGCAAGCTGCAGAGCCACGGTGAACCCGAGGCTCGGAATGAACGGGAAGGGATGGGCGGGATCGATCGCCAGCGGTGTCAGCAGCGGAAAGATGTTGTGGAGGAAATGATCCTCGATCCAGGCGCGTTCCGTCTTGGTAACGTCGCGGCCGTCGATCAGGACGATCCCGACCCCGGCCAGGATGCCGCGCAGATCGCGCCAGATCGCCTGTTGGTCGATAGCGAGCTGGGACACGGTCTTGTTGATCAGGACCAGCTGCTCGGCGGGTGTCATCCCGTCCGGGCTGCGCTCCGTGATGCCCTCACGGACCTGCGCCTTGATACCGGCGACGCGGACCATGAAGAACTCGTCCAGATTATTGGCCGAAATCGACAGAAACCGGACCCGCTCGAGGACGGGGTGGCCCGGATTGACCGATTCCTCCAGCACGCGGCGATTGAAGTGCAGCCAGGACAGCTCGCGATTGATGAAGCGTTCCGGACTGTCGGCGATCGAGGCAGCAGACTCAGCATCCGAACTTTTGTCTTCGAGTACAATGAGTTGCTGAGGTTCCATGAGAATCGGGTCCATCTTTCAGCCGCCACTTGACGGCATTCGATCCGACGCGCCAACGAAATATGTCATCGGGGTGGCGTTTGCCATGATCATCCCCCTGCCGGCGGCGTCAAGGCGGGACCGATCACGCTTTGCGCAGCAACTCGGCGGCCAAAGCCCGGGTTACCGGCCGGCCCAGCCGCAGCGCCTCGGTATCGAGCAGTGCGACCGCCTGCCGGGCAGCGGCATAGGAGCGCTCGATCCGTGTCGCGAGATAGCTGACGACCGATTCGTCGATTCCGAGCTGACGATCCGCGCAGAATTTCACGATCAGCGCACGGAACAGCTGATCGTCAGGCGGCTGCAGCGACACCACCGGCAACGCGCGCAGCCGCGAGCGCAAGTCGCGCAGCTCGATCTGGAGCGCCGAGGGCGGCACGCGCGCGGTGATCAGGACGTAGGCCTGGTCTTCCCGCGCGAGGTTCAAAAGATGGAACAGGGCTCGTTCATCGACATCGCCAGATCGGAAATCTTCCACCACCAGCGCGCCGGTGGCGAGCTCCGCCGGCACATCGGCCGTGGTCAGGTTATGCGCGCTGGTGCAGCGCGCGCCGGATTGTTCGGCCCAGATCGCGGCAAGATGGCTCTTGCCCGAGCCTTCGGGGCCGACCAGCAGCATGACCGGGCTCGGCCATTCCGGCCACGCATCGACCAGCGCCGCGCCCGCTGCATTGGCCGGCCCTTCGAGAAAATTGTCCCGCGTCAGGCTCTCCGCATGCGGCAGCGCGAATGCCAATTGACGGGGATGAACGCGGCCTGCCAATGCCTCAAGCTCCAAGGTGACGTCCGGAAGCACAACTTCGAGAAGTGCAACTTCGTGCCGGAATGATCGACGCCCCGCGATTCAGTGGGCTTCGCGATTCACTTGGCATCGATCGTGTTCATGTGCCGCACCCACTCCACCAGATAGAGCGATACGGACGAAAGGGTAAAGACGGTGACCATGCCCATCAGAATCCGATCATAGGGCAGCGCATTGAAGCCGAAGGTGAGAGACGCGAGCACCAATGCCGCGAACGCCACCTGCGCCACGGTATTGAGCTTCGAGACCATCAGCGGCTTCATCGCAACCGGCTTGTCGAACAACCATGACACAATCACGGCCGACACGATCATGATATCGCGCGACACCACCAGGATCACGATCCAGCGCGGGATGGCGCCCCAGATCCCGAGCGCAATATAGATCGAAACCAGCAGCGCCTTGTCGGCCAGCGGGTCGAGCATCGCCCCCAATTCGCTTGTGAGGTGAAAGCGCTTGGCAAGAAAGCCGTCGACCGCATCGCTGACGCCGGCGATAATGAAGATGGCAAACGCAACCTCCATCTCGCTGGAGGCGATGGCCCAGACGATGATCGGCACCAACAGGATCCGCCCGAGCGTAATCAGATTTGGCAGGCTATGTGGCATACTCACGCGGCGCTTTCCGGCTACCGGTTTGATTTAGCGCAGAATTCAGCTCTCTGCCGGCTGAACCGGTCGTTATCTACATAGGATGTGCAGGCGCCGCTTGCGAGCCATTGCACGGCGACGGAATCCGACGTAACCAGCCGGCATTATTCATGGAAATGAGCATGGCCGAGCGCAGCAACGGGCTCACTTACGCCGATTCGGGCGTCGATATCGATGCCGGCAATCGTCTGGTCGATCTCATCAAGCCGATGGTTCGCGCTACCGCGCGCGCGGGCGCCGACCCTGAACTGGGCGGTTTCGGCGGGCTGTTCGACCTGAAAGCCGCGGGCTTTCGCGATCCCGTTCTGGTCGCCGCGACCGACGGCGTCGGCACCAAGCTCAAGATCGCGATCGAGACCGGCCTGCACGGTGGCATCGGCATCGACCTGGTCGCGATGTCGGTCAATGATCTCGTGGTGCAGGGCGCCGAACCGCTGTTCTTTCTCGATTATTTCGCCTGCGGCAAGCTCGACCCGGAAGCGGCCGCAGCGATCGTCGCAGGCATAGCCGAGGGCTGCCGCCAATCCGGCTGCGCGCTGATCGGCGGCGAGACGGCGGAGATGCCCGGGCTCTACAAGGACGGCGACTATGATCTCGCGGGCTTTGCCGTCGGCGCGGCCGAGCGCGGCACGTTGTTGCCGCGCCCCGATATCGCGGAAGGCGACATCGTCATCGGGCTTGCATCCTCGGGCGTTCACTCCAACGGGTTTTCGCTGGTGCGCAAGATCGTCGAGCGGTCCGGCGTAGGCCTCGAGGCACCGGCGCCGTTTTCCCCGGTCATGACGCTCGGCGCCGCGCTGCTGACGCCGACGCGGCTCTACATCAAATCCTGCCTGCGCGCGATTCGCCAATCCGGCGCGGTGAAGGGCCTCGCGCACATCACCGGCGGCGGCTTCACCGACAATATTCCGCGCATCCTGCCCGGACATCTCGGGGTCGGCATCGACCTTGCGCGCCTCCCGGTGCTGCCGGTGTTCAAGTGGCTCGCGGAGCAGGGCGGCATCGCCGAGCTCGAACTGCTGCGTACGTTCAATTGCGGCATCGGCATGGTCGCGATCATCAAGCCGGACGCGATCGAACAGGTGACCGGCGTGCTCGCCGAAAATGGCGAGCACGCCGTCCTGCTCGGTGAAGTGATCCCGGCCGTGGACGCTGCGCGCGTCGTCTATCACGGTCATCTCGATCTGGCAGGGTCCAGCGCGTGAAACGCCGCGTCGCCATCCTGATTTCCGGACGCGGATCGAACATGGCCGCGCTGATCAAGGCCGCAGCGCTTGAGGATTATCCTGCGAAAATCGCGCTCGTCATTTCCAACCGGGCCGATGCGGCGGGACTCGAGAAAGCTGCGACCGGCGGAATCGCGACCGTCCTCGTGGAGAGCAGGCCGTTCGGCAAGGACCGCGCGGCGTTCGAAGCGGAGTTGCAGCGCGTGCTGGATCAGCATGGCATCGAGCTGATCTGCCTCGCGGGCTTCATGCGGCTGTTCACGGCCGGCTTCGTGCAGCGTTGGCATGGCCGGATGCTCAATATCCATCCCTCGCTGTTGCCCTCGTTTCCCGGCCTCGACCCCCACGGCCAGGCGCTGCGCGCCGGCGTGAAGATCTCCGGCGCCACCGTTCATTTCGTGATTCCCGAGACCGACGCGGGACCGATCCTGATGCAGGGCGCGGTCGCCGTCAGCGATCACGACACTGAGGAGACGCTCGCCGAACGCGTTCTGGAGGTCGAGCACCGCATCTATCCCGACGCGCTGCGGCTGTTGGCCGAGGGCGGGGTGCGGCTGGAGGACGGCGTCTGCAAGACCGCAACCGGCGCTGGCTCAGGCAACTTCCTGATTTCGCCGCTGGCCGGTTAGAGCATGATCCGGACGAGTGGATACCGGTTTTCGCTCGCGACAAACGCGGGACGCGTTTGCGCGGAGATCATGCCCAAACAAAGAGTCCAATAAAATCCCCCGGCGCAGGCCGGGGGTGCAATCGCGATGGTTGGGCGCTGCTCGAAGTTAGGAGACCTTCAGGTTTTCCGCGGAAGCCTTGCCGCGATTCTCCACGAGGTCATACTCCACGACCTGATTTTCATTGAGGGTCGAGAGTCCGGCACGCTCGACGGCGGAGATATGGACGAAGACGTCCTTATCGCCGACCGACGGCTTGATGAACCCATAACCCTTGGTCTGGTTGAACCACTTGACGGTACCCTTCGGCATCGCCTGTCTCCTGATCTGGACGTAAAAAAAGACGCGGCGACGCGAAGTGCGTCCCACGCCACAAACGGGCTTCCGGTAATCTGTTCATTGTCCGAGTCTTGGATATCAAGGTCGCGAAACGCACAGTCGACGGCCAAAATCCGATTGTAACGAGATTGCAACACGAAATCGGGGTATTAGCAAGCTTCTGCTGCGGCTCAGGAATTGCTTGAAGCGGCGAATCGCCACAAATCGGCCTGTGGCCGTGCGGGCACGATGTCCGCCAAACACCCTTTGCTGACCGCCAAGACCGATTGACCCTCCCTGGGAACTGGGAGCAAATCAGCTCCGGCCAATCAATTTTTAGTATTCAATCGAGCTGGCGCTCCTTTTTGGAATGGCGTTGATGTGCTGCTCATCGCGGCCTTGTCGGATCGGGAAATGTGCGGTTGGCCGCCGGCTCTCGATCGCCCTTGCAATCGCCTTCGCTATTGTCTCGATCGGCGCTGGCATGCCGTCTTGTGCCTATGCGCAACGCGCGCCCGGACCTTCTCGCTCGCCGCAGCCAACTCCTTCACCCACGCCGACCCCTGTTCCGACCCCGAACCAGATCAATGCCGATCTGTCGTCGGGCACCGAGGTTCTCAATCTCGGCAGCAACTTTCTGGAGCGGCTGGGCTCCCAGGCGACCGGCGGCTTCGGCGCCGCATTGCGCAGCAACCCCGAAGGCGGCGGCGCGTCCGAGAGTGCAGAGGCGCCGCGCTACCGGACCTGGGGCGAACTCTACGGCATCTCGGCGACCACCGGCCAGCAGGGCGAATTTGCCGGCGACAGCCGCCGAACCGTTGGTGGTCTTGCGGGCTTCGGGGCAGGGGTCGCGCCCGGGGTCAATGTCGGTTTTTCAGTAGACCAGAGCCATACCGCCATCGATGTGCCGCTGGCGCTGCAATCGGCGACGCTCGATCTCACCCAGCTCGGCTTCAACGCCTCGGTCGACAAAGGCCCATGGACCTGGGCGGTCGCGCTGGTGCATGGCTTCGGCAATGTCGGGTCAAGCCGCGATACCGGGATGGGTTTTGCCGACGCGAGCTACAACGCAAGGCTCGACGGCGTCTTGACCGAACTCAGCTACTACTGGAACATGCAGCAGAGCCGCATCGTGCCGAAGCTCGGTCTCGAATATGTCCACGCGTCCACTGGCGCGTTTCAGGAAACAGGCGGTCTCGATCCGCTTTCGGCGAGCGGGGCGATGCTGGAGCGCGCGCGCCTCCTGATCGGCGCGGAAATCGGGCATGACTGGGTTTTCGATTCGAAAATTCTCGACCTGTCAGCCTACGGCAAATTTGTCGATAATTTTTCGCAGAATGTCTCGTCCGTGGTCGTCAGTCTCGGTCCGCAGAGCATTGCCGTACAGGGCATCGGCGAAAGCCAGTATGGCGCCGACGCCGGCGCATCAGCCTCGCTCAGTCTGACCAACGCTGCGCGACTCTATCTCAACTATGACGGCAAATTTCGCTCCGCGCTACAGTCGCACCAAGGTACGTTGGGCGTCGAGTTCAAATGGTAGGTGGCGGAGGCTGGAACCATCCTTTGATGGCCGGAGCGGCGCCGGCCTTCGCCGCAAGCCTTTGTGTCACGGCTCGTGATCAATGATTCATTAATCGATGTGATAATTGATCGCGTGTGCGGCGACGTTAAAAGCACGGCGACGCTAAAAGGCGCATCAAGCCGCACTGGCAGAAGCCGGCGGATGAACACTGGCTCTGCGCCGCTTCCACCAAAACCCGAGCCAAACCCCGGTATGAGTCAAAAATGGCAACGCGCGAGGACGAACTCAGGGAGTTGTCGGCGAGCCTTTCGACGGCGATTGCCAAAGCGCGCAGGCTCAATCTGCCGACCAGCGCCTATATCCTGTCGATGGCGCTGGTCGAGGTGTCACGGGCGCTGACGGATCTTGCGGACCACCAGGACGACGGCGAGCAGTCGCGCGGGTAGAGAGCGTGATACAGGGTCTCCCGGGTTCGAATCATGTCAGGCGCGCCACTCTACGCCAGAGTACGCTGCGCTCGCCGATCTTTGTCCGGGTGCAAGCAAATCAGCTCGATCATCCTCCGCTTGCCGCCGCTACCGGTGCCGCCCCGTCAATGGGGCTGCCAGCGCCGTTCATATCTCGTAGCCGCGATCGACCCAATAGAGCCAATCGCCGACGGCCTCCTGGGTTTCCTGATCTTTCGACAAGGGCTGCAGTTGTCCTAACGGGACCGCAATTCGCTCGCCAGCACGCTCGACCCAAACAAACATTTCGCTGTCGCATTCCTCTTCCGGCGCCATGCCGATGACTTCAATCGCTTCCTTGACCCTTAGAACCGAGATGGGCCGAGCCAACCTGCAACGCGCTTTGAAGGGAAACTTGATCTTTCCATCGAGATAGTAATACCACCCCATCGCGCGTTCGCTGGAATCGTAGGCGTCAACGACAGCTTCCATGGAAATTCGTTGCTCGCGAGTTTCGTCCTTTGCTCGTGCCATTGCTCCTGCTCATCCTTCGCGTCGTGGCCAAGCCTCAGACGGCCACGGAGAGCCGGAGCCCGAGAGCCTTCAGGACACGGGCGACGGTCGTGAACTCCGGATTGCCGTCCGGCGAGAGCGCCTTGTAGAGATTTGCGCGGCCGAGACCGGCAGCCTGTGCAATCTCGGTCATCCCCTTGGCGCGCGCGATGTC
The DNA here is from genome assembly GCF_049581145.1 of Bradyrhizobium sp. Classification (GTDB taxonomy): domain Bacteria; phylum Pseudomonadota; class Alphaproteobacteria; order Rhizobiales; family Xanthobacteraceae; genus Bradyrhizobium. The sequence goes on along the minus strand of NZ_JBAURI010000914.1, from coordinate 9,784 downwards.
GCCGAGCGCCGCCTTCAGCAGCTCCGGGTCGCCATCCTCCAGAACGGCGTCGAGATAGGCCGCAATGTCCTCCTTGGTCTCTAGGGTGTCGGCGGCATCCCAGCGGGTCGTTTTGCGGGCCATGGCGTTACCTTTAGCTCTCCTGTGCCAGTTCGAGGGCGCGCGCGATATCACGATCCTGAGTTCGCTTGTCACCGCCACAAAGCAGTATGACCACCGCGTCTCCGCGCCGGACGAAATACACCCGGTAGCCAGGACCGTAGTCGATCCGCATCTCCGACACTCCGCTTCCCCACCGGCTTCACGTCGCCAGGATTGCCGAGCGAGAGGCGGCGGATGCGAGTGGTGATGCGGGCGCGCGCTTGGCGATCCGACAGGCCGGCGAACCAAGCCGAAAACACTTCGGTTTGCCGTACCTCTACCATCGCGAATTGTCTCTTATGGATGACAGCATGTCAAGCTTCCACTATGCTCGGCGACGGAGTTACGAGTTCGGAGCGTAACGCAAAGTCGCAGGCTAGCGCAGATTCGCCGATTGATGCGCGCGCCGGGGTGCTGCATCATAGCGCCACGGCGAAGCAATAGTGCCCATCTTCGTCGGCCGTGGCGCGCCACTTCGCCAGAGCACACTATGGCTTCGGGGAAGGTTCGTTTCTGCGCTACGGCTCGATGATCAGGCCGCCTCCGGAACGCAGTGCAGGACGAGCAGATCCTCCTGCCGACAGGGTGCGACCGCGTAAGCGCAACCTTGATCGTCGCTGAACTCCACGAGCAGTGTCTGGCCATCGAGTTGCTCGACGATCGTCCCGACCTGCCCGCGTGCGAGGCGTTGCGCCGGTTGGTCGGTTAGCAACGCCACCACGTCCAATAGGGACGGCCCTCGATCCTATGCGTTTTGTTCCGCCAGCATCACAGCACCCAACAGCTGACGAACCTCGGCGCGCTATCGCCGGTTCGTATGATCCAGATCGTCCTTACCACGGCATCCTTCCCATGTCGCCTGACAGTCGCGTCGAGGCGCCATTGGATGCCCCAAGCATCAGCGGCCAGTTGGAAGGCTTCGCTGGAGCCAGCGGCTTCAACCAGAGCATCGCGCAGCCACGATGCGTCGGTCCGCTGAAGACCGAGTGCCTCACGGAACACCCGGGCCTTGTGCCGGCCTCGTGGGTGCGATGGGTCAAGGCAATAATCCTCGATCTTGCGAAAGGCGTTGTCGCTGCTACGCAGCCGACCTACGCCCGCGCGTTCGCGGCGGTGTGATCATGGCTTCCGCCGGAATGTCCCACTCGCGATGCAGCTTCCAGGCCATTCTCATCGTGAGCGGGCGCCTACTGTTCAGAATGTCAGACGCGCGTTGGCGCGAACCAAGCAGGCGCCCAAGATCGGCCTGCGTATAGCCGCCCGTCTCCATGCGGTAACGAATCGCATCTAAAGTGTCGGGCGACTCGATCGGCCACCGCTTACGCTCATAGTCCTCGATGATCAGTGCGAGGAGATCGAAGCGGTCGGCTTCAGGCGTTCCCGGCCTGGGTTCGGTTTCGAAGTATCGTTCGATCTCGTCCAGTGCCGCGTCATAGTCGGCTTCGGCTTCGGGCGTTCCCCGATAGCGACGGTCTCGTCTGCCTCCGACCGGGCAACCGCAGCGTTGCCGGCGGCGCCGGCGCCCCCATCTTCATCGACCGAGGCGCCGCGATGCAGTCGAGAGCTCCCCGCCCGCGCAGATAAGGCGCCGCGCGTTATATGGCAACTTCAACGGAATCGATCACTATTCGCGGTCGACCCTGACCACGCGGCCGCGTTCGATGGCGAGCGCCAGCCGGCCGTGCTTCAGCGCGAGCGCGGCCTCGCCGAACAGCTCGCGGCGCCAGCCGTGCAGGGCCGCGACATCGGCATTGTCGTCGGCGGCAATCTGCTCGAGATCGTCGACGGTGGCGATCACCTTGCTGGCGACCGCGTGACGCTCCGACGTCATCCGCAACAGGACTTTCAGGAGCTCCACGATGGCTGCGCCATTGGAATTGTTGCGCGGCTTTTCCAGCTTCGGCAGGCTCGAGAGGTCCCGAGCCAGTCCGCGCTGCACGGCGGCCACGATGTCACCGCCCCATTTCGAGCGCTCAAAACCCTTCGGCAGCGAGCGTAGATTGCCGAGCTTCTCCACACTGGTCGGCGCGTGGGTGGCGATGTCGCCGACCGTGTCGTCCTTCAGCACGCGGCTGCGCGGAACATCGCGGCTCTGCGCTTCCTGTTCGCGCCAGGCCGCGATTTCGATCAGCACCGCCAGTTCCTTCGGCTTGCGCACCCGCGTCTTCAGCCGCTCCCAGGCGCGCTCGGGATGGAAGTCGTAGGTCCTGGGCGAGGTCAGGACCTCCATCTCCTCGCTCACCCAGTCATTGCGGCCGCGCTTCTTGAGATCGGCATCGAGCGCCGCGAATACGTCACGCAAATGGGTGACATCCGAGACCGCGTAGTGGATCTGTTCCTCGGTCAACGGCCGCCGTGACCAGTCGGTGAAGCGGTGAGTTTTGTCCGGCCGATGGCCGGTGATGCGCTCCACCAGCTGGTCGTAGGCGATGGAGTCGCCGTAGCCGAGTACCATGGCGGCGACCTGGGTGTCGAAGATCGGGTGCGGCACGATTCCGGCCTGGTGCCAGACGATCTCGATGTCCTGGCGGGCGGCGTGGAACACTTTGAGGACCTTCTCGTCCGCCATCAGCGTGAAGAACGGCTTGAGGTCGATATCCTTGGCGAGCGTATCCACCACGACCGCCTCTTCCGGGCTTGCCATCTGCACTACGCAGAGCAGCGGGTAATAGGTGGTCTCGCGCAGGAACTCGGTATCGACGGTGATGACCGGATGTCGGCCGAGGCGCGCGCAAGTGGCGGTGAGTTCCGAGGTGGTGGTGATCACATTCATGTCACAGGCCTGCGGCCGAAAGCGCTGTTATGTCAAGGGGCTTGGGCCGGATTCATGGCCTGCATTTCAACCGGGCCGCGATGCCCGGCGAGCAAGTCTCTGCCCAATTGTCGGACCGTCAGGGGCTCTGCGAAGCTTCAACGATCCCGGTCGCGCCGCGAAACCTGCGGCAACGACGGTAACGCAATCACCACAAAGCAGAGCGCGATCATCATCAGTCCCATGTATTCGAAAGCCAAGGCGTCCACGGCAATATCCCCAAATTAAAAGAACCAGATGTGTCGGAGCATATTGATCCGTGCTTAATTTGCGGCGCCCGGCTGCTTCAATGGTGGACGGCAGGTTAACGAGCCATGGTTTTTCTGAGCGCGATCCCCGCGCAAATGCTTCGCGTTCTCGCCAAGTGCGGGGCAGACTTTTCCGGATGATGCTAGGTGCCGCAAAACGTCTGGCACACCCGCTCATGTGGTTCGGGCGGGTCGGCATAGGCGGCGAATGCCGGCTGGTCCTCGAACGGCTTTGTCAGCACCGCAACGAGCTCCTCGAACGGGGCGTAATCGTCGTTCGACATGGCGGCCTGAATCACGGCTTCGACCCGGTGGTTGCGCGGAATGAAGGCGGGGTTGACCGCACGCATCGCGATCTGCCGCTCGGCGGCCGATTGCGGTTCTTCAGCCAGCCGCTGCCGCCAGCGCAGCGCCCATTCGTCGAAAGCGACCGGCTCGGCGAACAGCTGCCGGACATTGCTGTCATCGGCCGTGTCGCCTGCGGCGTCGCTCAGGCGGCGGAAGGTGAGGGTGAAGTCGGCATGGCCCTTGGCCATCGTATCGAGCAAGGCCTGCGCCAGTAATTGATCGTCGTCGCGCTCGCTGAACAGGCCGAGCTTTTTTCGTAAGCCCTCCTTGTAGGCGCCGTTGAATTCATCCGAGAAGGTTGCGAGCGTGTCCTGCGCCTCAGCGACCGCCTTGTCCTGGTCGTCGGCCAACAGCGGCAGCAGGCATTCCGCAAGCCGGGTCAGATTCCACAGCGCGATGCGCGGCTGGTGGGCGTAGCGGTAGCGGCCCATTTCGTCGATCGAGCTGAACACCGTCGATGGGTCGTAATCGTCCATGAATGCGCAGGGACCGTAGTCGATGGTCTCGCCCGAGATCGAGGTATTGTCGGTGTTCATGACGCCGTGGATGAAGCCGATCAAGAGCCAGCGCGCGACCAGACGAGCCTGGCGCGCGGTCACGGCGGCCAGCAGCGCGTGATACGGGCGCTCGGCACCGGAGAGTTCCGGATAGTGCCTGGCGATGACGTGATCGGCGAGTTGCCGCACCGCGTCGGTATCGCCGCGCGCACCAAAGTATTGGAAGGTGCCGACGCGGATATGGCTCGACGCGACGCGGGTCAGGACCGCGCCGGGCAGCATCGTCTCTCGCATCACGCTCTCGCCAGTGATGGTTGCGGCAAGCGAGCGGGTGGTCGGAATGCCCAGCGCGAACATCGCCTCGCTGACGATATATTCGCGGAGCACCGGTCCGAGCGCCGCGCGGCCGTCGCCACGGCGCGAGAACGGGGTTGGGCCTGAGCCCTTGAGCTGGATGTCGCGGCGGACACCGTCCTGGTCGATCACTTCGCCGAGCAGGATGGCGCGGCCGTCGCCGAGTTGCGGCACGAAATTGCCGAACTGGTGGCCGGCATAGGCCATCGCGATCGGATCAGCGCCGCCAGGCAGCGTCTTGCCGGCGAGGATTTCGGCGCCTTCCGGGCTGTCGAGCCGATCAGGATCGAGGCCGAGCTGGAGCGCCAGCGGCCGGTTGAGCTTGATCAGCCGGGGCGAGGCCACCGGCGTCGGCGCGACGCGAGCGAAAAAGTTCGAAGGCAGCGCCGCATAGGTGTTCTGGAACGGGAAATGCAGGGTCATAACCATAAGATAGGCGCGGCAGTCGGCTTTTTCGAGCCCAAACAAGCGCCGCATCCGGTTGCCGCGCCACACAGCCTCGGGTAAACCCAGCCAGCGCCGGACTGGCCCTGAAGGGCCGCCCGCGATTCGATCCTCCGACATCTGTTTTTGGGACTGCCATGCATCGTTACCGGACCCATACCTGCGGCGCGCTCCGCGAGAGCGACATCGGCGAGACCGTCCGGCTGTCGGGCTGGTGCCATCGCATCCGCGACCATGGCGGGGTGCTGTTCGTCGACCTGCGCGACCATTATGGCATCACCCAATGCGTGGTCGATCCGGATTCGCCGTCATTCAAGGACGCCGAAAAACTGCGCTCGGAATGGGTGGTGCGGATGGAGGGCAAGGTGCGCCGCCGCCCTGATGGTACCGACAATGAGGATCTGCCGACCGGCATGGTCGAGCTCTATGTGCGCGACATCGAGGTGCTGGGACCCGCCGGCGAACTGCCGCTGCCGGTGTTCGGCGAGCAGGAATATCCTGAAGATATCAGGCTGAAATACCGCTTCCTCGATCTGCGCCGCGAGAAGCTGCACCAGAACATCATGACCCGCGGCGCGATCGTCGATTCCATGCGCAGGCGCATGAAGGAGCAGGGCTTTTTCGAGTTCCAGACCCCGATCCTGACCGCCTCCTCGCCCGAGGGCGCGCGCGACTTCCTGGTGCCGTCGCGGATTCATCCGGGCAAATTCTACGCCCTGCCGCAGGCGCCGCAGCAGTACAAGCAACTCTTGATGATGAGTGGCTTCGACCGCTATTTCCAGATCGCGCCGTGTTTCCGCGACGAGGACCCGCGCGCCGACCGGCTGCCGGGCGAGTTCTATCAGCTCGACGTCGAGATGAGCTTCGTCACCCAGGACGATGTGTTCGCGGCGATGGAGCCGGTGATCACGGGCGTGTTCGAGGATTTTGCCAAGGGCAAGCCGGTCACCAAGGGCTGGCCGCGGATTCCGTTTGCCGAAGCGCTGCGCAAATATGGCAGTGACAAGCCCGACCTGCGCAACCCGATCGTGATGCAGGAGGTCTCCGAGCATTTCCGCGGCTCCGGCTTCAAGGTGTTCGCGCGCATGCTGGAAGACCCCAAGAACCAAGTCTGGGCGATCCCGGGCAAGGGCGGCGGCAGCCGCGCCTTCTGCGACCGCATGAACTCCTGGGCGCAGGGCGAAGGCCAGCCGGGCTTGGGCTACATCATGTGGCGAGGAGCCGAAGGCACGCTGGATTTGTCAAAAGCGGACGAGAAGGCCACGGCTGAAAAGGCTACTGCGCTAGCTAAGGAGAGGAAGGTCATTGATGCCATTAAGACCCTTCAGGGCGCGGGTCCCCTCGCGAACAACATCGGCCCGGATCGAACCGATGCCATTCGCAAACAGCTCGGCTTGAAGGAGGGCGATGCCGCTTTCTTCGTCGCCGGCGATCCCGACAAATTCTGGAAGTTCGCAGGCCTTGCCCGCACCAAGCTCGGCGAGGAATTGAACCTGATCGACAAGGACCGCTTCGAGCTGGCCTGGATCGTCGACTTCCCAATGTACGAGTACAACGAGGAGGACAAGAAGGTCGACTTCTCGCACAACCCGTTCTCGATGCCGCAGGGCGGCCTCGAGGCGTTGCTGACGAACGATCCTTTGACCATCAAGGCGTTCCAGTACGACATCGCCTGCAACGGCTATGAGATCGCCTCCGGCGGCGTTCGCAACCACGTGCCGGAAGCGATGGTGAAGGCGTTCGAGATCGCGGGCTATGGCGAAAAGGAGGTCGTCGAGCGTTTCGGCGGCATGTACCGTGCGTTCCAGTACGGCGCCCCGCCGCATGGCGGCATGGCGGCCGGCCTCGACCGCATCGTCATGCTGCTCTGCGGCACCACCAATTTGCGCGAGATCTCGCTGTTCCCGATGAACCAGCAAGCCATGGACCTGCTGATGGGCGCGCCATCGGAGGCATCGACCAAGCAGTTGCGCGAGCTGCACATCCGCGTCAATCTGCCGAACAAGTAGGTCGGCAGCCGCTTCGCTCCGCCGATCTACTGCGGCTGGCCGCTATTTGCGCGGCCTAGCCGGCCGCGCGTCGCGGCATCGGCTCCGGCACGGCATCGGCTGGCGCCGCAGTCTGCATTAGAATGGTCTGACCTGAGGATGCGATTTCGATTCCACATTCCTGGAATCGTCGCTTCATGCGGCGATTGAATTCGCGCTGCACCGGCCAGCGACCGCCGTCGGTGCAGCGAATCTGGCCGACGATCGACGCCATCGCGCCGTCCACCTTGTCGATGCCCCATAATTCGAGATCGCCGCGGATCGCCTGCCGGTATTCGGTCTCCCCGCGCATTTCGGCGACGATATCCTTGAGGATCTGGCCGGCGCGATCGGTGTCCTCCTTGTAGGACACGTTGACGCTGACGGCCGCGTTGCCGACACCGCGGCTCGAATTGGTGATCGTGGTCACGGCGCTGAAAGGCACGATGTGCACCGAGCCGTCGCCGGCCCGCAAACGAAGGGTCCGGATCGAGACATTCTCGACCACCCCTGACAGCCCGGACAGGCTGACATTGTCGCCGACCTGGACGGCATTTTCCAGGAGCAGAAACAGCCCGGTAATGAGGTCCTGCACCAGTTTCTGCGAGCCGAAGCCGATGGCGATGCCGACGATCCCGGCGCCGGCCAAGAGCGGCGCGACGTTGACGCCGATTTCGCTCAGCGCCGTCAGGCCGACCACCGTGATGATCAGGCACAATAGCGCCGTTCGCAGCATCGGCTGAAAGGTCCGCAGCCGGGCGGCGCGCGCGAAGTGACCGTCGCGCGACAGCACATTGATCTGGCGATCCATCAGCGCATTGCTGGCCTCCCAGATCGCTGCCGCCGCAATCGCGGCGATTGCGATCGTCATGACCGCCGACAGCAACCGGCTGCCGATCTGGCCACCGTAAAACCAGACGACGGCGTCCACACCCCAGACTTCAAGCAGTGCGACGAACCCGATGAAGGCGATGACCGCCGAGACAATTTTGCGCAGCAGCGGTAGATAACGATTGGCGCGGGTCTCCAAGCCGGGAAAGCGCTGCAGGATGTCGGGGCCGACCCGGAACCCGCGATCAATCAGGCTCAGCACCACGATGGTGGCGAGACGCGCGATCAGGACGACCACGACGGTGCCGATGAAATACTGCAGCAGCAGCGCGTAGCCGTTGCGGATGTTCAGCGCCCACACCGCCCACAGCGCGAGGTCCAGGGTGATCGCAAGATAGTGCCATAGGCCGGCGACGCGATTGCGCACCACGGCCGCTGCGCCCTGGCGACCAAACGGCGGGCGAATGGCGTCGGCGACCTGGCGGCGGCACTGCAAAATGATGACGACAATGAAGAGATGCACGATCAGCATGACCAGGCGCAGCAATCCCGCGTAGCCGCCGCGATGCAGTCCCAACAGCAGCGCCACATTCGCAAAGGCGATGCCCGATACGGCGACGGTGACGATGCGGCGCGCCCAGATCTCGATATAGGCAGCGGTCTCGGCGCGAACGCGAAACAGGCCGAACGGCCCGGCCAGCGCCCGCACCACACAGATCAGCCCGCGCGACAGCGCATAGGCATTCACCACCGCCAGGATCACGAGCCGGCTGTTCGGGAGCTCGCCGATCCCGGTGCCCAACAGCATCGTGGCGACGCCGACGAAAACCAGCACCGGCAGCAGCTCGAGCGCGAGACGTCCCATCACCAACGGCAGCCTGACCAGCGATTGCCAGGCACGCGCCAGGCTGAGACGTCGCCGCCGCAATTCGCCCTCCACGGCGACATTCGCCGCCGAGCTTGGCAGATCGATCGTCGCCATCGTCTGCGCCGATTCACGTTCCGTTTGCGGCAGGCGCGCTTCCAAAAACGCCGCCGGTCGCTTGATCACGCGGAAGATCAACCATTCGGCGGCCAAGCAGCAGCCGAACACCAGTGCCAGTTTCCAGGCGACATCGAGCAACTGATCATAGGCAGAAGGATCGTTGGCCGTTCGCACGATCCAGTAGTAGAACGCCGGAAAGTGCGTCAACGTTCGCGCGATGCCGGCGATCTCGTGCGAGATTTCGCCGACCTGCTCGGATACGGTCAGCAGCAGTTCGGCGCCGAGGCTGTCCGCCGTGAGGGGAATCCCCGAGTCCGGTTCGGGCGCGGGTGAGGTTGCCTGTGCCGGCGGTGAGGCATTGGCGATCGTGCGCAGTGTATCGATCATCTGCGCACGCTTGGTATCGTCCTGAAGCGTATCGAGCGCCCGCTTCGCCTGGTCGGGCGTCAGGGCGTCGGCGTTGTTGGTGGCTGGGGCGGCTGTCGTGGGTGCTGCTGTCTTGAACTCGGCCGGGTTGGGCGCGGCAGTCTTGGGCGCGGCGCCGGTCTGAGCAGACGCGGGGAAGGCGAACAACACGCATGCGAGCAGGATCGGCGGGACAAATCTGTGCAACACGAAGGTCTCTTTGCTGAGGTCCAGCACCGGCAAAACCGGAACTCGGTATTCGCTGTGCGCGAAGGGGTCATGTCGGGCCCCTTTCGCCGCTTTCATGTGTCGAAAGTTTGCAATCGCAGCGGCGTTCTCTTGGCATTTGCCGCATTGCAGCTCGCAGGGCGGATCGTGATCCGAAGGACGTCATTCGAAGGGCCATCGACAGGCGCCGTCGGCGCGAACAACGCGTCCGGCCGAGGTCTCGGCAAAATGGGACGCGAAGGGCAGGATGCTGTCTTCGTAGATTCCATGGTCAGGCTTGGGGCGTCCTTCCGCCGAGCAGACGTATTCGTGGCCAAAGGCGGCAAAAAACCCAGGTGCGTTTGGACCAGAATAGCGCTTCCGATTTTCAGAAATTGTTCTTGACGCCCACCCCAAATCACCTGCATATTGCCGCCATCCAGTTCCACAGAGGGGCGTTCCGGATCGTCCAGAGACGCGGGGCA
>NZ_JBAURI010000913.1:0-9536 GCF_049581145.1 Bradyrhizobium sp. | reverse complement strand
GTGCTGATCGACGGCCGCCGGATCAATTCCTGCCTGACGCTGGCGGTGATGCACGACGGCCAGTCCATCACCACGGTCGAGGGACTCGCCGACGGCGATAATCTGCACCCGATGCAGACCGCCTTCGTCGAGCATGACGGCTTTCAGTGCGGATACTGCACGTCAGGCCAGATCTGCTCGGCCATCGGCATGCTGAGCGAAGCTCAGGCGGGCATGCCGAGCTATGCGACCGCCGATCTGGCAAAAGCACAGGCCGAGCTCACCGATGCCGAGATCCGCGAACGGATGAGCGGCAATATCTGCCGCTGCGCGGCCTATCCGAACATCGTGGCAGCGATCAAGCAGTCGGCAGGAATCCAGTCATGAAGGCTTTCACGTACGCGCGCGCCGATTCGCTGGCGCAAGCCGCTGCCGCCGCGGCGAAACCCGGCACCAAACTGATCGCCGGCGGCACCAACCTGCTCGACCTGATGAAGCTGCAGGTCGAGACGCCTTCGGAGCTGGTCGATATCAACCACCTGCCGCTCGACAAGATCGAGGATACCCCGGACGGCGGATTGCGCATCGGCGCGATGGTGCGCAACAGCGACCTCGCCGCCGAGTCTCGCATACGGCAGCGCTATGGCGTGCTCAGTCGCGCCTTGCTGGCGGGCGCCAGCGCCCAGCTGCGCAACAAGGCCACCACCGGCGGCAACCTGTTGCAGCGCACGCGCTGCTACTACTTCTACGACGTGACCAAGCCCTGCAACAAGCGCGTGCCCGGCTCCGGCTGCGCCGCGCTTGGCGGCTTCAACCGCATTCATGCCATTCTCGGCACCAGCGATCATTGCATCGCGACAAATCCCTCCGACATGGCGGTCGCCATGCGCGTGCTGGACGCCAAGGTGGAAACGGTCAACGGAAATGGCGAGGCGCGCGAGATTCCCATCGCCGACTTTCACCGTCTTCCCGGCAACACGCCGCAAATCGAGACGGCTCTCAAGCCTGGCGAAATCATCACCTCGGTGACGCTGCCTCCGCCGCCTCCCGGACTACAGGTCTACCGCAAGGTGCGTGACAGGGCATCCTACGCCTTCGCGCTGGTCTCCGTCGCCGCCATTGTCGATGCGACGGCCGGTCGAATCCGTTCGGCGCGCGTTGCCTTTGGCGGACTGGCCCACAAGCCATGGCGCACGTCCCGCTCCGAGCAGAAGCTTATGGACTCGCCGGCGATGACGAGCACCTTCGATGCGGCCGCCTCCGAAGTCCTCGTGGAGGCTCATGGGTTCGGCGGCAATGATTTCAAGATTCCGCTGACGCGACGAACGCTGCACGCCGTGCTGTCGGAAGTCACCCGGACCTGAAGGATAAAGCCATGGAAATGAACTCACCCGTCGGCTTGAACGCGCTTGACGGCGATCCTCAAGGTGTTGTCGGCAAGCCGCTCGCGCGTGTTGACGGCCGGCTGAAGGTCACCGGCGGCGCACGCTACGCGTTCGAGATGCAGCAAGGGCCCGGCGTCGCCTACGGCTTTGTCGTCGAGGCCTCAATTGGCAAAGGAAAGATCCGATCGATCGACACCAGCGCGGCCGAGCAGGCGGGCGGTGTGCTTCTGGTTCTGACTCATCTCAATGCACCGCAACAGGGCAGCGGCAATCATCGCGAAGCTCATCCCGTGCTTACGGGGCCGGAGGTGGCGCAATACGGTCAGCCGGTTGCCTTCGTGGTTGCTGAAAGCTTCGAACAAGCCCGGGCCGCGGCTTATCTCGTCCGCGTCGGCTATGATCGTGCTCCCGGAAACTACGCGCTGCGCGATAATCTGGCGCAGGCGCGCGCGCCGCGGCCGACCGATGCCCCGGCCGCGGACAGCGCCGTCGGAAATTTCGCGAACGCGTTCGGATCCGCGCCGGTACGGCTCGACGTCACCTACGCCACCCCCCTGCAAAGTCACGCGATGATGGAGCCGCACGCCACATTGGCTGCATGGGACGGAGACAAGCTCACGCTCCATACCGCAAACCAGATGTTGAACCAGGGGCAGCAGGTGGTCGCCCGAACTCTGAAGATTCCGGTGGAGAATGTACGGCTGATCAGCCCGTTCATCGGCGGCGGCTTCGGCGCGAAATTATGGGTGAATGCCGACGCCATTCTTGCGGCAATCGCCTCGCGGCAACTGAGGCGCCCGGTCAAGACAGCGCTCACCAGGCAGCAGATCTTCCACGTCACCACACATCGTTCCGACACCATTCAGCGCCTTCGCCTTGGCGCGGATCGGCAAGGTCGACTGCTCGCCATCGGTCACGACGTCTTTTCCGGCAATCTGCCCACCGAACAGACCTATGAAGGCGCGGCGCTGCAAACCCGCACGCTTTATGCAGGCGCCAATCGGCTGACCCGGCATCGGCTGGCGCCGCTCGATATCCCCGTTGCGTCCTCGATGCGTGCGCCGGGTGAAGCAGTCGGCCTTATGGCGCTTGAATGCGCAATGGACGAACTCGCCGAGAAGCTCGACCTCGACCCGATCGAACTACGCATTCGCAACGAGCCCAGCGAAGATCCGGAAAAGCACATTCCCTATTCCAGCCGGCACCTGATTCCCTGCCTTCAGGAAGGTGCGCACCGGTTCGGATGGGACAGGCGCAACGCCAGGCCGGGCCAGGCCCGCGACGGTCGTTGGCTGGTGGGGATCGGTGTGGCGGCCGCCACCCGCGGTAATCCGCTCCGGCCCTCCAAGGCCAATGTCCGTTTGACGCCGGATGGCGTTGCCACCGTCCGGATGGCGATGACGGATATCGGCACCGGCACCTACACAATTCTGGCCCAGATCACCGCCGAGATGCTTGGGCTGCCGATCGAGCAAGTCCGCGTCGAATTGGGTGACACGAGTTTCCCGGAGGCCGCGGGCTCCGGCGGCTCGTGGGGCGCCGGCAGTTCAGGCTCCGCGCTGTTCGAAGCCTGCGAGGCCCTTCGCGAAAAGCTCGCCCAAATCGCCGGCATGGATCCAGCGACCGCCCGCTTTGCGGACGGCAGCATCGCAACCGGAGAACAATCAAGGTTGTTGACGGACCTTGTGGGCGCCGGAATTGACGCCGATGGGGAGATCGCGCCCGGCCGAAACAACAAGGATTACTCGCAGCAATCCTATGGCGCGCAATTCGCCGAAGTGGGAGTTGATCAGGACACTGGTGAAGTACGGCTGCGGCGCATGCTGGGCGTATTCACCGCTGGCCGTATCCTGAACGAAAAGACCGCGCGGTCCCAGGCCATCGGCGGCATGATCTTCGGCGTTGGCGCTGCCTTGCAGGAAGCCATGGCGCTCGACCCGCGGTTCGGCTTTTACGTCAATCACGACTTGGCCGAATACCATGTGCCGGTGCACGCCGATATTCCCGCAGTCGATGCCGTATTTCTTCCTGAGCTCGATAATTTCTCCAACCCGCTGAAGAGCAAAGGAATTGGCGAACTCGGCATCTGCGGCGCGGGCGCAGCGCTCGCCAACGCCATCCACAACGCCTGCGGTGCAAGGATTCGAGACTATCCGATCACCCTGGACAAGGTGCTTTCCAGCCTCCCGGTCCAGGCGTGACGCATGGCGAAGCGGCCGAAGTCGCGCGAAACGATGCGCTCTTTGAACCGTTCGACCGAAGCCGCGAGCGCGTAGGACTCGCGGAAATCTAATCGAGTCTGTGCAGGCTGCCCGGATGTCTTTAGGCTCGTGTGGGCGATGAAGCGAACACTGATCCCCACGTCAACCTTCGCAAGTCGAACCGGCTTCTTTCAATAAAAACAAATTTAGGCTGTCCCCGGGCGGCCTTCCAGCCGTGCTGCGGCTGCTAAGCCTCGATTCTGAAACGCTATTTAATGGCATCTCCCGGTTCGACGTCCTAGATATGCCTGGTAGCCGGGGCAGATATCTTCGCGATCCACGGCGAAGCCGCAGATGCGGGCGAAGACATGCTCCCACAAGGGGTTGTTTTCGACCGGGATTGGTGAGCCCGATCCCGTCTCTGACCAAAGGTGCAAAGGGGCTCGACTGAAGTTAGGTGCAGGATATGACCATGGCTCTGGACAACAGCGCTCCGCGCAGCTCGCTAACACCGGGCCAGCGACATGATATGGTCGGTCCGACCGCTTCTATCGGGAAATTGCCGATGACGAAGATTCTTCTGATCGAGGATGATAGCGAAACCGCCGAGGAGATCGCCGACGAACTGATACAGCGCGGTTTCGAAATCGAGCGGGCCGCCAGCGGAATTGAAGGCCTGGACAAGGCTCGTGCCGGCCGTCCGGATGCGCTGATCGTCGATCGCATGTTGCCCGGAATGGACGGCCTGACGATCATCGAGGCCTTGAGGCAGGAGCGGGTCCGCATCCCCGTTCTGATCCTGAGTGCGCTTGGGGCCATCGACGAGCGCGTTCGCGGATTGCGTTCGGGCGGCGATGACTATCTCACCAAACCGTTCGCGATCGTGGAGCTGGTTGCAAGGATCGAAGCGCTGTTGCGGCGACCAGCTGAGTCCCGGGAAACCATGCTGCGCGTGGGGCCGCTCGAACTCGATCTGATCTCGCGGACAGCCAGGCGCGGCGACCGCGCGATCGATCTGCTGCCGCGGGAATTCCGCCTGCTCGAATACATGATGCAGCGAAGCGACCAGTTGCTGACGCGCGCAATGCTGCTCGAGGAGGTCTGGAACTACAAGTTCGTGCCGGCGACCAATCTGGTGGACGTCCATATGGGCCGGTTACGGCACAAGGTGGATGGACCGAATGAAGCCCCCATGATCCATAACGTCCGCGGCTCTGGATTTATTCTCCGTGAACCTTCCTGATTTCATCCGAACCACAACCTTCCGCTGGACTTCCATTGCGTTCGCCGTCTGCATCCTGCTCTTCTCGGCCTTCGTGTATTGGGAAGCCGCGAGCTATATGTTGGCGAAGATGGATGCCGCGATATCCGAGGAGAGTCTCGCCATCGCGGGAGATACCCCGGACCGGCAGTTGGGCGCGATCGATGACCGGCTGAGCGAAGATCCGCGCCGCGTCAAGCTCGCCGGCCTGTTCGGCGCCGACGGGCATCGGATCGCCGGCAACGTGGAGAGCTTGCCGCGAGGACTTCCCCTCAACGCGACCGTCCAGACTGCACATGTCGTCAGGATCGATCAGCACGGGCACGAGGCGATGGCGGTTCGGGCAGTTGCCCGTCGTCTCCCCGACGACAATATCCTGGTGATTGCCCGTCACAATGGCGAGCTCAAGGAACTCGCCGAAGCGGTGGCGCGCGCGCTGCTGCTCGCCCTTCCCGTAGCCTTTGGCCTCAGTCTCGCGATCGGCGCCATTCTGAGCGTCCGCGTGCAGCGGCGTGTTACAAGCCTGAACGCCCTGGTCAGGCGCATCCTGTCGGGCAATCTGAGCGAGCGGATCCCGGTCTCTGGCCTCGATCACCCGTTCGACAAGCTTGCCGCGGTCGCCAATGGCATGCTCGACGATATCCAGGTCTTGGTCACCGAGATGGCCGGGGTCGGTAACGAGATCGCGCACGATCTGCGGACGCCGCTCACCCGAGCGAGAGTCTGCCTTGAACGCGGTCGCGCCAACGCCACCACGCTTGCGGAACTGCAGGGCGTCACTGACCGCGCGATCGGCGCGCTCGATCAATCGCTGACCATCATCACCGCGCTGTTGCGGATCACCGAGATCGAGAACAGCCGGGGCAGAGCGAATTTCAGTGAAGTCTCGCTCGCGGAACTCGTGCAGGAAGTCGGCGATCTCTACGACCCGATCGCGGAGGACAAGCAGGTCACATTGCACATCGCGTCCGAGGGGAACGCAACCGTCTATTGCGACCGTGACCTGTTGTTCGAGGCGGTGATGAATCTGGTCGACAATGCGGTCAAATTCACGCCCGCGGGTGGATCCATCAACATTGCCTCCGTCCATCGCCAAGGCGAAAACATCATCCGGATCTGCGACACCGGGCCGGGAATCGGCGAAAGCGAGCGAGCCGTCGTCACGCGGCGCTTCTATCGATCCGACAAGAGCCGGAATACGCAGGGCGCGGGCCTGGGCTTGAGCCTCGTCTCGGCCATCATGAAGTTGCATGGCTTCCGATTGGCGCTCAACACTGCCACAGGCTGCGTGGCTGAGATCATCTGCCCTGCTCCAGCCATTTGACGGTTAGCGACGCCGTCGTCCGCTGAATTCGAATTTAGTGGCAGCGCAGTTTCTCCGCACCATTTTCCAATGATCGAATCGTCGATGCCAACGTCAGGCTATGGCGTGCCCTTCGACGGAACAGAAGACAATGAAAGGACGATGTCATGAAACGAACGATGATAATCTTGGCGAGCGCGTTGCTGGCCGGAAGTCTGCTTGCGACCGGAGCGCAGGCACGGGGCGGCGGGGGCAGTGGGACGGGAGGCTTCGGCGGCGGTGTTCATATGGGCGGCTTCGGCGGTCATATGGGAGGCATCGCTGGCTCGCACACGGGGGTTGGCCCTCGAATGGCCTCTCCCGATTTCGGCGCAAGGCGTCACGTCGGCTACGGCGTGTATGACGGTCTCGGTTGCACGACTTACAACTACAATCTTCCGCCGGCATCTCAGACTTGGCCGCCCGCCTGCAGCTAGGCTGCAGCGACGAGGTCTACCCGACACAGGCGGCCGGTCTCGCTGAATGCGAGGTCGGCCGTCGCCTTTGCGAGCACAAGCGAGCAGCAGACTCTCAACGCGAATTTAGTGTCCTAAAGGCCAATTTAATGGTTGCCGCCCGCAGCTCCGTTATCTTCTCGATATCGCCTTCGACGCATCGATGACCCGAGCGATACAAGGCACCAGGTTTCCATAACGGAGCGACCGAGATGATCGTCGACGGTATCAGCACAAATCATTCCCGATTGCCTGCCCGGACAGCGCTTCCGACCGCCGCCCGCTGGCCGGCATCCGCTGCGGGCAACCCGGATTCAGGTTACCTGGGTGATATCCGGCGCTTCGCGATCCTTGAGAAGGAGCTCGAGTACCGGCTCGCCAAGCGCTGGCGCGAGCAGGGAGATCGCAAGGCCGCCGACCAGATCGTCACCAGCCACCTGCGTCTTGCTGCCAAGATCGCGAGGAACTACCGCGGCTATGGCCTGCCGCTGTCGGAAGTCATCTCCGAAGGCAATGTCGGCCTGATGCAGGCCATCAATCGCTTCGACCCGGACCGCGGCTTCCGCTTCGCGACCTATGCGATCTGGTGGATCCGGGCTTCGATCCAGGACTACATCTTGCGGTCATGGTCGCTTGTGAAGATCGGCACCACCGCAAGCCAGAAAAAGCTGTTCTTCAAGCTGCGCTCGGCCAAGGCCAAGATCTCGGCGCTCGACAATGCCGAATTGCGCCCCGATCAGGTCACGACGATTGCCACTACGCTTGGCGTGGAGAACCGCGACGTCGTGGACATGAACCGGCGCCTCGGCGGAGATCTGTCGCTGAACGCATCGATCCGTGACGAGGACAACGCGGGCGAATGGCTGGAGCAACTGGTCGACGAGAGCCCCTCGCCGGAAGCGATCGTGGTCGAGCTCGACGAGATGGATCATCGGCGCGATGCGCTGGTCCGCGCCATCGGCGTGCTCAACGATCGCGAGCGGCGCATCTTCGAGGCCCGCCATCTCGTCGACGAACCAATGACGCTGGAAGACCTCGCGATCCAGTTCAAGGTGTCCCGGGAGCGAATTCGACAGCTCGAGGCCAAGGCTTTCGAGAAGGTGCAGGCAGCTACCAAGCGGTCGGTGAGGGCACGAAGTGCACTGGTCGCGATGCATGCCTAGAGCTTGGATGGCTCTTGGTACTGTGCGGCCGGGTGCTGGCCTTTCCGCAGGAATTCGAAGCCCATCGACGCCGTCGTTACAACGCTTGCGATTCGCAGTGCGATCGAGAATGAGCTAAGCTGACTTCTGGAAACCAAGCACGTAGCCGGCACCGTTATGCGCCTTCCGGAACTTGCGCGCACGACCACCTTTCGCTCGGCTGCCGGGGCCGCCGGCGCCTTCGCCGTCTTCGTTCTGGTGTTGTTCGGCTTCACTTACTGGAAGACCGACCGCTATCTGGTCACTCGCTCCGATCATGTCATCGCCTCGCAATTGAGAGTGATGGCGGCTTTGTCTCCCGAGCAGGAAACTGATATCATCCAATACCATTTGAGCGAGGATCCGCGCGGCGTCCAGTTCGCGGGACTATTTCGTCCGGATCGGACCAGGATCGCCGGCAATCTCGACGGCCCACCGCCCGGTCTCGAGCTCGACGGTGCGGTGCATAGCATCGGGGTGACAAGAAGCGGCCAAAGCGGCGTTGAGGCCTGGACGGTTCGGGCAATCGGAACAACCCTGCCCGACGGCGATGTCCTCGTGCTCGGCCGCGATGTCGATGAAGCCATCGAGCTATCCAGGGTTGTTGGCCAGGCTCTGGCGTTAGGACTGATCCCGGCTCTTGTGCTTTGCCTCGCGACTGGGGCGCTGTTGAGCATGCGGGTCGAGCGACGGATCGCAGATGTCAACCAGCACGTCCAACGCATCGTCGCCGGGGATTTGCGCGAACGCCTGCCGAAGCTTGCGGGCGATGATCCCTTCGCCAAGCTAGCCTCCATCGTCAACGGCATGCTCGACGAAATCGAGGCTCTCATACACGCCATCGCCGGGATCGGAAACGATATCGCGCATGATCTGCGTACGCCGCTTGCCCGCGTGCGGCTGATGCTCGAACGCGGTCGGACCAACGCCCAAACGCTGGAGCAATTTCGGCTGGTCGCCGACAAGGCCGTCGCAGGAATCGATCAGTCGCTGGCAATGACCACGGCCCTGCTGCGACTTGTCGAAATCGAAAATAGCCGCCGGTCGGCGGGGTTCGGCAAAGTCGCGCTCGCAGACCTCTTGCACGAGGTCGGCGAACTCTACGAACCGATCGCGGAAGGCAAGAATATCGTCCTGCGCGTCGATCTCACGCATGCAGCTGTCGTCGACGGCGACCGCGACCTGCTAATGGAGGCCGTCGTCAATCTCGTCGACAACGCGGTCAAATTTACGCCGGCCGGAGGCTGCGTCGAGATCTCGTTGTTCCGCGATAATGCCGAGAGCATCATCCGCGTCAAGGACACCGGCGCGGGTATCAGCGAGCTCGAACGTGATGCCGTATTGAAACGATTCTATCGATCGGAAAAACTCAGGACCGCACCCGGATTTGGACTCGGCCTCAACCTGGTCGCGGCGATCGTCAAGCTTCACGGGTTTCGTTTGACGATCCATCCAGGGTCCGGCTGCGTGGTCGAAATCGCCAGTCCGGACTCTGTTGCCGACAGCAAGGCCGGCGAGCGCGGGTGAGACGGCTGATGCCGGCAATCGTTCCAGTCGTGCGTTCCGAACATGCTGAGAACCCCTAAACTTGATTTTAATGGCGACGTTGCTCCGCGCCTCCCACTTTCGTGCATGAGAGTCGCGGGGACATCCGCAGAGCCGCGCTCTCGCGTCCCAATTCAGCGGACTCAAGGGAGTGGCGCCGTGCGTAAACTTCTGGCTGTTCTTATCC
>NZ_JBAURI010000912.1:0-3188 GCF_049581145.1 Bradyrhizobium sp. | reverse complement strand
TCTCAGTCCTCTCCGCCGCAGCCCCAGTCGCCGTCGCCATCGCTTGGCTATTTGCCGCCTGAGCCCGATGTGACCGTCAAATATCATGTCATGCTCGGCCTGCCCGAAGATCTGCCGCCGTTGCGGGGCCAGCCAAGTGAAGGGACCGGTGAAACGTCCGCCGACAGGCCCGGCGAAAAATCCGGCGGCAAGCCTGGCGATTTCGATGCCACGGCCTCCACGCCGATCAACATTTCATCCGACCCGATCACCGAGTTTCGCCATCATCTCAAGTCTTGTTCAAAATTGCCGACATCGATCGCGCCTTCGGACAACCTGACGGTCAAGCTTCGCTTGCTGCTGACGGTTGACGGCAGACTTGCCGCCGATCCGATGGTGGCTGGAGGCAGCGCCAATCCAAAGGCCTTGGACCTGCTGCAGACCGCGATCCGGGCCCTGAAGGATTGCCAGCCCTACACCATGCTGCCCGCGGATCATTACCGCGAATGGAAGGTCCTCGATCTTGATCTCACGCCGCAGGATTTTTCGTCCTGACCGCGCACCGCTCGTCTGATGACTGAAGCGCAGGATCTTGAGACCCGGGACAAGTCCCGTTGCTCGGCCGACCTGCGCTATGGCAGGATGTGGCCAAAAGGATTTGCGGCATGACCCTGAAACTCGTGATCGGCAACAAGAACTATTCGTCATGGTCGATGCGGCCTTGGCTCGCGATGCGGGCCAACGCAATCGCCTTCGAGGAAGTGTTCATCCCGCTCTACACCGACGACAGCTCGGACAAAGCGCGGATTCTGAGCTTCACGCAGTCGGGCAAGGTGCCGGCACTCGTCGATGGCGATGTCACGATCTGGGATTCGCTTTCCATTATCGAGTATCTGTCGGAGCGATTTCCTGAAAAAAAGCTGTGGCCGGAGGACCGCGCCAGCAGGGCGCATGCGCGGTCGGTCTCAGCCGAGATGCATTCGGGATTTCTGCCGCTGCGCAACGAATGCGGCATGAACCTGCACCGGCCGGTCGGCGCCATTGCGCTTTCGGCGGATGCGCGCGCCAATGTCGCGCGCATCGAGCAGATCTGGCGGGAATGCCGCGAGCGCTATGGCAGGTTTGGGCCGTTTCTGTTCGGGGCATTTGGCGCCGCTGACGCCATGTTCGCGCCGGTGGTGCACCGCTTCCGCACCTACGCGATCGAGCTCGAGCCGGAAGCGCTGGCCTACATGGATACCATGATGGGGCTCCCGGCCTTTGACGAATGGACCAAAGCCGGACTTGCCGAAACCCTTCGCATCGAACGTTTCGAAGCGATCTGAGTGCATGACACGACAGTGAGATGCGCTGTGCTTGACGGAAGCTTCCGAAAGCGGTCTTCATCGGTCGGGCTTGTGCGTCGACAGGCATCAGGACAGGAGCCGCCCATGGGAATTCTCGATTCACTGGAAAACTCGCCCGCGCTTAAGAGCGCCCTCGGTCAGCTCGGCGCAGCGGTGCTGCCCGCCGTGCTCGGCGAAGTGATGGGCACCGGCAGCCAGGGCGGCCTCAATGCGATCGTGGCCAAGCTGGAACAGGCGGGCCTGGGTGAGCAGGTCAAATCCTGGATCGGGACCGGTCAGAACCTGCCGATCACCGCCGATCAGGTGCGTCAGGTGCTCGGCAACGAGACCGTCAGGCAGCTGGCGGCCAAATACAACATCCCGGTTGATCAGATATCCGAAGTGTTGGCGCATCAGATTCCGGTCGCGGTGGACCACGCCAGCCCGGACGGCAAGCTCCCGCATTCGGCCTGAAAGAGGCTCGTGATTCCCTCTTGCCGACGGGCATTCGAGGGAACGGTGATCTGGCCCTATCACGCTGAAAAGCCACCGATTTTGCGCATTTGCCATGTCTGGATGTTGCTGGCCAATGCGCAAGATTGCGTGCTATACAGTCCTCGATTTCAGCCGGCAGCCGCAGCGGGACCCTGAGCGCGGACCGGTATTCCGCGTGATGGAGAGGGCGTTGAAACATAAATTTCCTGTAGGGGCGACCGTCTATTTTACTGCGAGCAATGTTTCGCGCCCGGCAGCAAGTGGTACCTATGAAGTGATCCGGCAGCTTCCGACTGAAGGCGATGACTGCCAGTATCGCATCAAGAGCTCGACCGAAGCCTTTGAGCGGGTTGCCAGGGAAAGCCAGCTTGCGGTTTCCTGACGAATGCGCGGCGCGGCCTGGTAACCGGATTTGATTTTGCGCGCCGTCAAAAGGCCCCGTTTGCCGAACCATCTGCGAAGCGAATGCTTGAGAATCCGCCTTCATTTCGCTGCGTGAGGGAATATCGCGCATGAACTGGGCATGGGCAGCATTGTTCGATTCCATCTGGCGCTCGCCGGCGTTTCCGATGTGGGTGACGATGGCGGCTGCCGGTTTCTTCGGGATCATCGTCCTGATCACACTGGTGCGCGCCGAGAAATCGGTCGCCAATGGTGCGCTGACCGTCATCACGCTGCTCGCGGTCGGGATCGCGGCGGCAGCCACCATTCGAGTCTACGGTGGCCCGGCCAGTCGCGATGCGAGCGACGAGAGCCGACCGGTCAATGCGTCCGTCGCCACCTTGCCGGCCATGGCCTGCCTCGATGATCTTGCCGGCGATACTGTGTTGTCGGCTTGCGAGAAGGTGCTGTTCGGCTCGGCCGAATCAGCCGCTTCGGCGGTGGCCTACACGGCGTCGCAGATCACGCGCCTGACCTCGCTTGGCGACGCCGACGTCGCCGAGCCGAACATGACGCCGGAATTGCGCGCGCTGCGCCGGGCCGTGGAGCGCGATCGCTATGGGCTGGTCGCGCAGGTGCTGCAGGCGCGGGACCACTGCATGGCGACACAATGTGCCGCGTTTCGTTCGTTGACGGATACCCAGCGGATCATGGCCAATATGGACCAGCATGCCTATGACGGCCTGGTCGCGCGTTACGCGCCGTCATGGAATGCGCCAGTCGCAGCGGCCGGGCTGGCCGGCGGACCGCTGGCCGCACTTGGTGCCTCGGTCCCGACAGGCAGGCCCACCAATATCGACTTCCCCAGCGCGGCATCGACTCCGGCGGTCAGCATCATGACTCCGGAGCCGGGAACAGCCGGATCCGCACAACGCTCGGTATCGGCCCCTGCCGCAGCGGCCAACGCCGCGCTGCTGTCGCCGCGACCGACATCGGCAAGCCCGGCCA
>NZ_JBAURI010000911.1:0-7172 GCF_049581145.1 Bradyrhizobium sp. | reverse complement strand
ACCAACGGCGATCCCGGATAGGCCGCAAGCGCCGCCTGCGGATTGAAGGCGCGGACGATGTCGAGATAGGGCTCGAGCAACAACCCGGCCGGCTCGGAGAACCGCGCCTGCAGGATGCGCGCGATGCCGGTGAGCCATTCGCCGCTGCGCTGCGCCTCCCCGCCGGTGAGATCGTAGAGACCGGCGCCGGCATGGCTGTCGATGACCCGGAATGCGGCCGGCTTGTCCTGCAGATAGATCAGAATCCGCACCAGCACGATGTGCTTGATGACATCGGCGAAATTGCCGGCGTGAAAGGCGTGGCGGTAGTTCATGGCAGCGTGGTTACGCCATCAGGCTCCAGATGTCATTCCGGGGCGCTCGTGGTGCGAGCGAACCCGAAAATCCCGGGATTCCCCGACGCGCGATTGCGCATCTGAGGTTCGCGCGAAGACGCGTGCCCGCAATGCCGCGTTCTTGGCCCGCTGTTCTTGGCCCGCTATTCCGGCTGGCCAAGACGCCCAATGCTGTTGCCGCTAGCCGCCGCGCAGCGGCGGCATGGTGACCTGGTCGCGGCGGCAGGCGCGACGGTCGATTTCCTCGCAGTCGCGGAACTGAAGGTCCTTGTTCAGGCAGATGCGCACTTCCGACAGTCGCGTGCTGCTGCAAGTCACCGCGATCCCGGCGCTCGACAGCCCGGGATTGGCCTTGACGAACGCGTCCTCGATGTCGGCGGGCGCGATGGTCTTCGGTTCCGACAATTGCAGGAAATCCGCCGGGATCTTGATCGCGGCGCGGGCCTTGCGGACGGTCTCGAAATAGGCCCGGGCGGCAAGCCCCGAGCAGGTGCCGTGCTTGTCCCACTCATTGTAGATCAATCCCGGCGCCGGCATCAGATCGAGCATCGAGGTCATGATGTTGCGATCGAGCCGCGGCGAGGGCCGCTGGCAATATTCGGGAAAGCCGTGCTCATATTGCGGCCACAGCCCGTGTACCACGAAGGAAAACGGCCGTCCGCCGCATTGGCCCTGGGCGCGGCCGGAATTGCCGCGCTCCTCGGATTCTTCGCAGAAGGAGGGCGACCAGGACAGTGACAGCACGTAATAATCGAACTCGCCCGGCGTGTTCTGGCGCTGGTCCTGCGCCGAAGCTGCGGTCGCCGCACCGAGCAGGGCTAAGAACGAAACAAGAAACAACCACGTCAATCGAAACATCGGAACGCCCCCATTACTGACGATCAAAGGCTTATGCCGCCCAAAACCTAACAGTTGGCCGGAACATTTCAAGAACAAATTTGGGAGAAAACCGTGGCTCAGGGAAGGCCGCGACCGAATCAGGGCTTGGCGGCCCTGCAGGCGGGGTTGAAGGCCCAGTTGCGATCGAGCCCGACCACGCACCATTCGACGCCCTGGTTGTAGCCGGCAAAGCCGCCATCCTCGATGATCGAGAAGTTCACGGTGCGGACCTTGCCATCGCTCAGCATGGCGCTGCCGCTGCAAAACCGGCGCGGGATATTGTCGGACTGCCAGGGTCGGTACGCCAGCTCGTGGATATTGCCGTAGGCGGTGATGGTCAGCGACGAATTCCAGTATGTGCTTTCCTTGTCCTGGAACTGGCTACTGATCGTCGACAGCGCCGCCTCGCAGGGCGCCACGCGGCCGTCATATTTCGGTCCGGACAGCCAGAAATTCAGCTCCAGCGGATTGGCCGCCTGTGCCGTCTGACCCAGCGCGAGGAGACCAAGCGCGCCGCCAAGCACCGTGCCGGCAGCAGATCGTTTGAAAGGAGTCACGAAGTCGCGCATGTGCAGTCCGCCAAATGGGTCCGGCTGATCCGTCGGCCGGACGGTGCCGTGAAGGGTCGATCGGGTCAAGTGCAACGCGGCAACACTCCGCGCCAAGTCTGTGTGTCGCGGCCTGGCGTCCTTTTCATGGCCGTCATTGCATCCTAAGTTACGCCGAAGCGAATAAGGAGTTTCCGATGCGAAGGATTGTGGCAGCAGGCCTCGTGGCCGTCTGCGGAATGCTGGCCGGCGCGTCGGCCCGGGCCGACTGGGTGCCCGCGTTCAAGGGCAACGATACCGGCGGCATCATTGCCTATTCGCTGGCGCAGCAGGCCGACGCGCGTCAGCTCGCCGTCAATCACTGCGCCTCCTACGGCAAGGTGGTGAAATTCCTGGCGATCGACGCCCAGTATGGCGGCTACATTTCCTTTGCCTGCCGCTGGGTGCCGTATGGCTCCAACGCGCGGCCGCTGCGGACGCTCGACTGATGACGTCCGAGTGATGACATTCGGTTGGGACGTCGGCCGAGCGATGGGGTGAGGGCGCGCACATGACGCGACAGCTACTCTTGTTCTGCGTGAGCTGTTCGCTGCTGGCATGGCTGCCCACAGCCGGCGCCGATGAACTGCCGCTGCGCAAGCCGGGCCTGTGGGAAATGAAGGTGGTCAAAACCGGGCCGACGCCTGAGATGGCGATGCAGCATTGCACCGACGCGGCCACCGACCACGACATGAGCAACACGGTCTCGCCGCTTGCAAAGCAGATCTGCTCCAAGCAGGACATCCAGAAGACCGCGACCGGCTACACGATCGATTCCGTCTGCACCGTCGGCGGTGTGTCGATGACATCGCATTCCGACATCGTCGGCGATTTCGATGCCGCCTACACCGTCACCACCACCGCCCATAGCGAGCGCGGCGTGGCCGGCATCCACGACACCATCACCAAGATCGAGGCCAGGTGGCTCGGCGCCTGCAAGCCGGGGCAGAAGCCCGGCGACATCATCATGCCCGGCGGCGGCTTCAAGCTGAACGTCAAGGATGCCGAAAAGCTGAAAGGCCTGCTGTCGCCGTCGAGATAGCGCTCGCCGCAGCTCATCCGCGTCTCATGATGGTTTACACGGGGATCCGCACCGTGGCGCGCAGGCCGCCCATCGCGCTGTCGCCCAGCATGATGTCGCCGCCATGCGAGCGCGCGATGTCGCGGGCGATCGCCAGCCCGAGACCCGTGCCGCCTTCATCCTGGTTGCGTGCGCCGTCGAGCCGCAGGAACGGCTTGAACACTTCCTCGCGCATCGCCGGCGGAATGCCCGGGCCGTCGTCCTCGACCGTAACGCTCAGATAGCGATGGTCGCGATGGCCGTTGATCGCGATCTTGTTGCCGTGGCGCGCGGCGTTGGAGACGAGGTTGCCGACGCAGCGCTTGAACGAGGCCGGCTTGACGATGACCACCGGCAGGCCGTGAAAGCGTACGGTCGCCGAATGGCCGTTGCGCTCGGCGTCGCTGCGCAGTTCCTCCAGCGCCAGCGTCATGTCGGTCGGCTGCGCGTTCTCGCCGGAATCGCCGCGGGCGAAGGCGAGATAATCCTCCAGCATGCCCGACATCTCGTCGATATCCTTGCGCATGGCCTCGATTTCCGGACCGTCGCCGATCAAGGCCAGCTCCAGCTTGAAGCGGGTCAGGATGGTGCGCAGGTCATGCGAGACGCCGGCCAGCATCGCGGTGCGCTGCTCGATGGTGCGCTCGATGCGCGCCTTCATCTCCAGGAAGGCATGCGCGGCGCGGCGCACTTCGCGGGCGCCGCGCGGCCGGAAGTTCGGCGCCTCGCGGCCCTTGCCGAAGCTTTCGGCAGCATCGGCCAACCTGAGGATCGGCTTGATCTGGTTGCGCAGGAACAGGACCGCCACGATCAAGAGGATCGAGGAGGTGCCGACCATCCAGAACAGGAAGATCTCCGAATTGGAGGCATAGGCCGCGCTGCGCTGGGCGAACACCCGCATCACGGCGTCGTCGAGCACGATGCGGATTTCGACCAGATTGGATTTCCCGACGGTGTCGGTCCAGAACGGCCGGCCGATCTGGCGGCCGATCTGCACCGACAGCAGTTCATCGAGCGGGGAGAAGAACGGCTTCGGTCCCGGCGGCGGCATGTCGCCCGGGGGGAGGAAATCGATCACCAATCCCATGCGCTGCGCGATGCGCCGCAACTGGTCGCGATCCTTGTGCTGCGGCGGATAGCCGTTGTAGACGTCGATCAGCGCGGCAATGTCCTGTACCACCGCGGCCGACAGATGCCGCGTCACGTTGTTCCACTGCCGCTCCATGAACACGAACGCGACCACCGACTGCAGCACCACCATTGGCACGATCATGATCAAGAGCGCGCGGGCATAGAGCCCGGTCGGCATCCAGCTCTTGAACGCGTTGCCCATCCAGCCATTGACCGCGGCCAGGCGCCGCGAGGCGTTGCGGATCAGGGTCAGGCCGGCGTCGAGCGTGCTCGGCGGGAACAGGCCCGCGGCAGGGAATTTCATGGCGCAGCGACCAGCCGATAGCCGATGCCGCGGACCGCCTGCAGGAACAGGGGATTGGCGGGATCGCGCTCGATCTTGCGCCGCAGACGGTTGATCTGCACGTCGACCGCGCGCTCGTTGACGGTGCCGTTGCCGGTCAGCGCGCCGCGCGGCACGGTCTCGCCCGGCGTGATCGCAAGGATGCGCAGCATCTCGCGCTCGCGGTCGGTGAGATGGATGATCTCCTCGCCCTGGCGCAATTCGCCGCGGGCAAGATGATAGACATAGGGGCCGAAGGCGATCTGCTCCAGGGTTTCCGCCGGCGGCGGCGCTGATCGTTTGAGGATGTTGCCGATCCGCAGGGCGAGTTCGCGGGGCTCGAACGGCTTGGCGACGTAGTCGTCGGCGCCGATCTGCAGGCCCTCGATGCGGGCTTCGGCTTCATGGCGCGCCGTCAGCATCAGGATCGGCACGGACGAGGATTTGCGGATCGAGCGGGCGAGGTCGAACCCGGTCTCGCCGGGCATCATGACGTCGAGGATCAGAAGGTCGAAATGCAGGCCGTTGAGCTTGGCCCGCGCGTCGGTGGCGCTCATCGCGGTGGTGACGCGATAGCCCTCGCCGGCGAGAAAGCGCGACAGCAGGTCGCGGATGCGGCGGTCGTCGTCGACCAGCAGCAGATGCGGCGCATCATCGGCCGGTTGCGGCGGCGTCCGCGGAACGAAGGCTGCGATCGGCACGGGTTGCTCCCCCTCTATTCCCTGCTATTCTCTGCTATTCTCTGGCACTGGCGGCGAAGATGGTCTGCAGCACCTTGTCCGGATCGTCGCGGTCGATCATCGCGCGCAGGAAGCGGCGAACCGGCTCCGCATTGGCCGGCCCGATCTCCTCCAGCGCCCGGTTGATTCGCGCGGTCTGCAGGCCGGCAAGCTTGCCAACCAGCGCCTCGCCCTTCGATGTGGCGTAGAGCAGGCGCTGGCGGCGATCGCTATTGCCGGTCTTTTGCACCAGATAGCCCTCGTCGAGCAATTGCTTGAGCACCCGGCCGAGCGACTGCTTGGTGATGCGCAGCACGTCCAGGAGATCGGCGACCTTGAGGCCGGGATAGCGGCAGACGAAATGCATGACGCGGTGATGCGCCCGGCCGAACCCGAAGGCCTCGAGCTCCTGATCGGCATCGCCGACGAAGTCGCGGTAGGCGAAGAAGAGTAACTCGATGATATCCCAACGCAAATCAGCTTCGCGCGGGGCCGTCTGGCAGCCCTCCGGGAGCTGCGAATCAGGGTGAGGCCGGGCAGGTGAGAAATTTATGTCAGCCATATTGACATATCTTGGGTTCAATGTTACAAAACGATCCATCAACACGAAATATTAGATCGTTTCGTCTTGAGGTGACATGTTTCGGGCGGCAGTGTCTGGCCATACGGGCCATAACGGCCGCAATTGATACCGTGCGATTGTCGAGCGGCACATCGGCAAACATACTGGACTTCCGCCTTCCGCAAAAGCATGTCGTCTGCGGCCTGTTGGCGACGGAAGCCGGCCGCAGGCCGGCGAAGGGGAAAGCCAGGCGTAATCAACCGCCAAGGCCTCAACGGCCAAGGCTTGAAGTGCCAGGGCGCAAAGCGCGCGCGTGCCGCGCCAATCCGGGAGGGAGCCGATGGGAGTTTCGTTTGACAAGGCCAATGGCGTCACCTGGCTGAAATTCGACATCCAGCCTGCGGCGAATCCTGTGTCCGAGCAGGAGCGCGCGGCAAAACTCGTGGACCTCGGCTTCGGCCGGATTTTCACCGATCACATGGCTATTGTTCGCTTCAATCAGGCGAAGGGCTGGCATGGCGCGCGGGTCGAATCGCGAGCGAATTTCCCGCTCGATCCGGCCACGGCCGTGCTGCACTATGCCCAGGAGATTTTCGAAGGCCTCAAGGCCTACAAGCGCGAGGACGGCGGCGTGAACCTGTTCCGCCCCGACGCCAATGCCCGGCGCTTCCATCATTCGGCCGAGCGCATGGCCATGGCGCCGATACCCGAGCCCGTGTTCATCGAAGCGGTCGAGCAGCTCGTGCGGATCGACCGCGCCTGGATCCCCGGCGGCGAAGGCAGTCTCTATCTGCGGCCCTTCATGATCGCGAGCGAGATCTTCCTCGGCGTCAAGCCTTCCGCGGAATACATCTTCGCGGTCATCGCCTCGCCGGTCGGCTCCTATTTCAAGGGCGGCCCTGCGCCGGTCTCGATCTGGGTGTCGGAGCACTATACGCGGGCCGCGATCGGCGGCACCGGCGCCGTCAAATGCGGCGGCAATTACGCCGCCAGCCTGCGCGCCCAGGCCGAGGCCATCGATCACGGCTGCGATCAGGTGGTTTTCCTGGATGCGGTCGAGCGCCGTTACATCGAGGAACTCGGCGGCATGAACATCTTCTTCGTGTTCGACGACGGCTCCTTGCTGACGCCGCCGCTCGGGACCATCCTGCCGGGCATCACGCGCGATTCGATCATTGCGCTGGCAAAGGATACCGGCACGCGCGTCCGCGAGGAAGCCTACACGATCGAGCAGTGGCGCACCGATGCCGCCAACGGAAAGCTGAAAGAGGCCTTTGCCTGCGGGACCGCCGCCGTGATCTCGCCGATCGGCAAGGTGCGTTCGGCGAGCGGCGATTTTCTCATCAACGGCGGCGCGGCCGGCCCCGTCGCCATGGGGCTGCGCAAGCAGCTGATCGACATCCAGTACGGTCGCGCCGCCGACCCGCACGACTGGATCCGAAAGGTGTTTTGAGCGGCGGCGGCTCGATTTTGCATTTGGCGACGAGATTCTGCCAGCCCTCAACGTCTGCCCGGGCTTGTCCCGGGCATCCACGCCCTTGCGGTGCCGCCGGCGAGAAGACGTGGATGGCCGGGAC
>NZ_JBAURI010000910.1:0-3807 GCF_049581145.1 Bradyrhizobium sp. | reverse complement strand
CTTCATGTGAAGGGCCGGTCTGCCAAACCCAACAGGGATAATCGAGGATAATCTCATGAGTGTCGCCACGACGCAAAGTGTCGCTGAAATCAAGGCCAGAAATAAGCAGCTGATCGAGGATGTCCTGAAGGTCTATCCCGAGAAGACCGCCAAGAGGCGCGCCAAGCACTTGAACGTGCATGAGGCCGGCAAGTCGGATTGCGGCGTCAAGTCCAACCTGAAGTCCATTCCCGGCGTGATGACCATCCGCGGCTGCGCCTATGCCGGCTCGAAGGGCGTGGTCTGGGGACCGATCAAGGACATGATCCACATCAGCCACGGCCCGGTCGGCTGCGGTCAGTATTCCTGGGCGGCGCGCCGCAACTACTATATCGGCACCACCGGCATCGACACCTTTGTGACGATGCAGTTCACCTCCGACTTTCAGGAAAAGGACATCGTGTTCGGCGGCGACAAGAAGCTCGCCAAGATCATGGATGAAATCCAGGAACTGTTCCCGCTTAACAACGGCATCACGGTGCAGTCGGAATGCCCGATCGGTCTGATCGGCGACGACATCGAGGCGGTGTCGAAGGTGAAGTCCAAGGAATATGACGGCAAGACCATCGTGCCGGTTCGTTGCGAAGGCTTCCGCGGCGTGTCGCAGTCGCTTGGCCACCATATCGCCAACGACGCGGTGCGGGACTGGGTGTTCGACAAGATCAAGCCGGACGCCCCGGCGAAGTTCGAACAGACGCCCTATGACGTTGCGATCATCGGCGACTACAATATCGGCGGCGACGCCTGGTCGTCGCGCATCCTGCTCGAGGAAATGGGCCTGCGGGTGATCGCGCAGTGGTCCGGCGACGGCTCGCTGGCCGAGCTGGAAGCGACCCCCAAGGCGAAGCTCAATGTCCTGCACTGCTACCGCTCGATGAACTACATCTCGCGGCATATGGAAGAGAAGTTCGGTATTCCGTGGTGCGAATACAATTTCTTCGGCCCCAGCAAGATCGCCGAATCTCTGCGCAAGATCGCCGGTTTCTTCGACGACAAGATCAAGGAAGGTGCCGAGCGCGTCATCGCCAAGTACCAGCCGCTGATGGATGCGGTGATTGCAAAGTACCGGCCGCGCCTGGAAGGCAAGACCGTGATGCTGTTCGTCGGCGGTCTCCGTCCGCGCCACGTGATCGGCGCCTATGAGGACCTCGGTATGGAAGTGGTCGGTACCGGCTACGAGTTCGGCCACAACGACGACTATCAGCGCACCGCTCAGCATTATGTCAAGGACGGCACGCTGATCTACGACGACGTCACCGGCTACGAATTCGAGAAGTTCGTCGAGAAGGTGCAGCCGGACCTCGTCGGCTCCGGCATCAAGGAGAAGTACGTGTTCCAGAAGATGGGTGTGCCGTTCCGGCAGATGCATTCCTGGGATTACTCCGGCCCGTACCATGGCTATGACGGGTTTGCGATCTTCGCGCGCGACATGGACATGGCGATCAATTCGCCGATCTGGAAGAAGACCAAGGCGCCCTGGAAGAAGGATGCCGCGAAGCCGACCCTGATGGCGGCGGAGTAACCGGACAATCCGGCTCTTCCGTCAAGCGGTAGAGCCGGACCCAAATCAATCACGATATTTGAAAGGGTGTCACCATGACGCAGAATGCAGACCACGTGCTCGATCACTTCGAGCTGTTCCGCGGCCCGGAATACCAGCAGATGCTGGCGAACAAGAAGAAGATGTTCGAGAATCCCCGCGACCCGGCCGAGGTCGAGCGCATTCGCGAATGGGCCAAGACGCCCGAATATCGGGAAAAGAACTTTGCCCGCGAGGCGCTGACGGTCAATCCGGCCAAGGCCTGCCAGCCGCTCGGCGCGGTGTTTGCCGCGGTCGGTTTCGAGGGCACCATTCCCTTCGTCCACGGCTCGCAGGGCTGCGTCGCCTATTACCGCAGCCATCTGTCGCGGCATTTCAAGGAGCCGAGCTCCTGCGTGTCGTCGTCGATGACCGAAGACGCCGCAGTGTTCGGCGGCCTCAACAACATGATCGATGGGCTCGCCAACACCTACAACATGTACAAGCCCAAGATGATCGCGGTCTCCACCACCTGCATGGCGGAAGTGATCGGCGACGACCTCAACGCCTTCATCAAGACAGCCAAGGAGAAGGGTTCGGTGCCCGCAGAATATGACGTCCCGTTCGCCCATACGCCCGCTTTCGTCGGCAGCCATGTCACCGGATACGACAACGCGCTGAAGGGCATCATCGAGCACTTCTGGGATGGCAAGGCCGGTACGGCGCCCAAGCTCGAGCGCCAGCCGAACGAGAAGATCAATTTCATCGGCGGTTTCGACGGCTACACGGTCGGCAACACCCGCGAGATCAAGCGCATCTTCAGCCTGATGGGGATCGAATACACCATCCTGGCCGACAACAGCGACGTCTTCGATACCCCGACCGACGGCGAGTTCCGGATGTATGACGGCGGTACCACGCTGGAAGATGCAGCCAACGCGATCCACGCCAAGGCGACGATTTCCATGCAGCAATACTGCACCGAAAAGACGCTGCCGGTCATCAAGGCCCACGGCCAGGAGGTCGTCGCCTTCAATCATCCGATCGGAGTGTCGGCCACCGACGAGTTCGTGATGGCGCTGTCGCGGATTTCGGGCAAGGAGATCCCCGAAGAGCTGACCCGCGAGCGCGGCCGCCTGCTCGACGCGCTGGCAGACTCCGCCGCGCATGTTCACGGCAAGAAATTCGCGATCTATGGCGATCCCGATCTCTGCTACGGCCTTGCGGCATTCCTGCTTGAGCTCGGCGCCGAACCGACCCACGTGCTGGCCACCAACAGCACGAAGACATGGGAGGAGAAGATGCAGGCGCTGTTCGCAAGCTCACCCTTCGGCCAGAACTGCCGTGCCTATCCCGGCAAGGATCTTTGGCACATGCGCTCGCTGTTGTTCACCGAGCCGGTGGATTTCCTGATCGGCAATACCTACGGCAAGTATCTGGAACGTGACACCGGCACGCCGTTGATCCGCATCGGCTTCCCGATTTTCGACCGCCACCACCATCACCGCTATCCGGTCTGGGGCTATCAGGGCGGCATGAATGTGCTCGTGACGATCCTCGACAAGATCTTCGACGAGATCGACAAGAACACCAACGTGCCGGCGAAGACCGACTACAGCTTCGACATCATCCGCTGATCCCTGTCGCACCATCGCCGGCCGCCGAAGCGAACGGGGCCGGCGATGGGGGCGGGATCCGAATAGCCTACTGGTCGTTGCCCTTGAGTCGTTGAGTCCTTTGGTACGTGTTTTCTTCGAGTCCTGAGCTTCAAGTCTTGCGCTTGCTGAATGCGTCTGTGCAGAGGAGAGACAAATGAGTTCGCTGTCGGCTACGATCCAGGAAGTCTTCAACGAGCCAGGCTGCGGCAAGAACGCGAACAAATCCGAGGCCGAGCGAAAGAAGGGCTGCACTAAGCAGTTGCAGCCCGGCGGCGCCGCCGGCGGCTGCGCATTCGACGGCGCCAAGATCGCGCTGCAGCCGTTCACCGATGTGGCCCATCTGGTCCATGGGCCGATCGCCTGCGAGGGCAACTCCTGGGACAATCGCGGCGCGGTCTCGTCCGGCTCCAACATCTGGCGCACCGGCTTCACCACCGACATCAACGAAACCGACATCGTGTTCGGCGGCGAGAAGCGGCTCTACAAGGCGATCAAGGAGATCGTCGAGAAATACGATCCGCCGGCGGTGTTCGTCTATCAGACCTGTGTTCCCGCGAGGATCGGCGACGACATCAACGCGGTCTGCAAGGC
>NZ_JBAURI010000909.1:0-1564 GCF_049581145.1 Bradyrhizobium sp. | reverse complement strand
GAAGAGTCTGTTAGCGGGTTCTCGCGAAGAACGAGGCCGCCATCCAATCGAAGAGGAGGATTCATCATGGTGAAGCTGGCACTTTACGGATTACTGAAGGCAAAACCGGGAAAAGAAGGTGAGCTCGAGGCTTTTCTGAAACAGGGCGCGGAGCTGGCGCGCAAAGAAACCGGGACGGTGACGTGGTACGCGATTAAGGAGGACGACGGGCGGTACGGAATCTTTGACACGTTCAATGATGAGGGCGGCCGCGAGGCGCACCTGAACGGGGAGATTGCGAAGGCGCTGATGGCGAAGGCGGGTGAATTGCTGGCGGAGCCGCCGCAGATCCACAAGATCCAGGTGCTGGCGGTGAAGTGAAGAAGGCAGCCTGTAGCCGGTAGCTTGTGGCCCGTAGCGAGACGCGGGCGGTCGCGTACCATCGAACAAACCATGAGCGGTCGCGCCCTAACGGATAGCGAATTACTGCGCCACATCGAGCGGCTGCCGGGCGGCCGAGCCGGCTACAAGCAACTGGTGCGCGAGTTGGGGCTGGGCGGCGGCCAGGAGCGCCGCGTGCTGCGCGAGCAGCTGGGGCGGCTGACCGGTACGCGACAGCTGACGCAGGTGGATGGCGAGCACTGGGTGATTCGGAAGCCGGGATCTGAGAGCGCCGGACGGGAGGGCCGGGCTAAGCAGGAAGAGCACGGAACGGGCGCCCGCAGAGGGATTCGCAGCGAGGATCTGATCGCGGGGCGGCTGGACCTGCATCGCGATGGGTACGGATTTGTGCGGCCGACGCCGGCACATCCTGGCGAGCGGGCGGCCATCGGCGAAGACGTTTTTATTCCTCCCGGCGAGATGGGCGGCGCGATGCAGGGCGACCAGGTGCTGGTGGAGCTGGCGGCGCCTCGGTTTGGGCGCGGGGACGGGCGTCGATCGGGGCGCGTGGTGCGGGTGCTGACGCGCCGCAACCCTACGGTGGTGGGGATTTTCCATTACGCGCGGCGACTGGAGAACGAGACGGGTCGAGGCGGGAACTTTGTCGTCCCGTTCGACGAGCGGATGACGCAGCCGATTGTGATTCCGCCGGGCGCGGAGTTGCCGGCGGCCGCGAGCGACCTGACGCCGCATCGGGTGCTGGGCAAAGAGGCACAGGCGGCGCGGCACCATGCAGATTTCGAGGGGCTGGTCGTCGATGTGGAGATCACCGACTGGCCGTCGGCGACGCGGGCTGCGCGCGGGCGTGTGATCGAGGTACTGGGCGCAGAGGATGAGTTCGGCGTCGATGTGGAGATGGTGATCCGCAAGCACCATCTGCCACGCGTTTTTCCGGAGGCGGTGCTCCAGGAGGCGCGCGAGGTTGCGCGTTTTGATGCTGCGATTGCGGCGAAGCGGCGTGATTTTCGCGGGCTGCCGATTGTGACGATCGATGGCGAGACGGCGCGGGACTTTGACGATGCAGTGCTGGTGCGGCGCGGCGCGGATGGCGAGTGGGAGCTGCAGGTTCACATTGCGGATGTGGCGCAGTATGTCAGGCCGGGGACGGTGCTCGATCTGGAGGCGAGGCTGAGGGGGACATCGG
>NZ_JBAURI010000908.1:0-5305 GCF_049581145.1 Bradyrhizobium sp. | reverse complement strand
GTGGTCTGCACCTTGCGCGAGACGATGGTGACCTTGGAGCCGACCAGCGCGTTGACGAGGGTCGACTTGCCGACGTTGGGAGCGCCGATCAGCGCGACGAAGCCGCAGCGCGTCTTGACCTCGGCGGCGGCTTCGCCCGGTTCATCCGTCATTGCTGCCGCCGCCGACGCCTTCGCGCGCGATCATCACGGATGCCGCGACCTTCTCGGCCGCGCGCTTGCTGCCGCCTATTCCCTCGGCCGGATCGAGCCCCGGCAGATCTACCGCGACCCGGAACTGCGGATCGTGATGCGGCCCGGTGCGCTCGACCTCGCGATAGACCGGGGTCGGCAGGCCCTTGCCCTGCGCCCATTCCTGCAGCACGGTTTTGGGATCGCGCAACGGCCGCCGCGGCTTCTGCATCCGCTCGGTCCAGTTGCGCTCGACGAAGGCGGCCGCGGCCACATAGCCGCCGTCGATGAACACCGCGCCGATCACCGCCTCGCAGATGTCGCCAAGCACCGATTTGCGCAGGCGCGCGCTGGCGCTGGCCCCGACCGCGCCGAGCTTGATGTCGTCGGTCAACCCCAGCGACTTGGCGACCTCGGCGCAGCTTTCCTTGCGGACGAGGTCGGCCAGCCGCTTCGACAGCTCGCCCTCGTCGGCATTCGGAAACGCGCGATAGAGCATGTCGGACACGATCAGGCCGAGCACGTGATCGCCGAGAAATTCCAGCCGCTGATAGCTCTCGCCGCGCTTGCGCGAGGGCTTCAGGGCCGAGACATGCGTGATCGCCGTCATCAGCAGGCCGGGCTCGGAGAACTTGTGCCCGACGCGCGCCTCGATCGCGGCGGTCGCCGCCTTGGTCCCCGCCCTGCTGCGCTTCTTCTTTGCCGCTACGCCCTCGTGACCAGGTTCAAGCGGGTAGCTTGCTTGGCCTGCTATGGGCGCGGTCTGGATGTCAGGGGTGTCGTCGCTCATCGCACAAATGTGAACAGGCGATTCCAGCGTACCGCCGTCGGCCAGCGCCAGATCGTCCAGACATGTTCGCCCTCGGCAATGGAGAAAAAGATCATCTGGGCGCGGCCCACGACGTTCTCGAGCGGCACGTA
Organism: Bradyrhizobium sp.; assembly: GCF_049581145.1. GTDB lineage: Bacteria > Pseudomonadota > Alphaproteobacteria > Rhizobiales > Xanthobacteraceae > Bradyrhizobium. Next base: position 4,214 of record NZ_JBAURI010000908.1, on the reverse strand, counting down.
ACCGACCGCCGAGAGCACCCGGCTGTCGGTCGAATTGTCCCGGTTGTCGCCCATCATGAACAGATTGCCGGGCGGTACGGTATAGACATTGGTGTTGTCGTAGAAGCCGTTGTCGACGCAATCCAGGGTGTCGTAGCTGACACCGTTCGGCAGGGTTTCCCGCCAGCGCTTGACCCGCGTGGTCGCCTCCGACCCACAAGGGTCCTCGCCGATGAAATCGCTCAGCCGCTCGCGCTGCACCGGCACGTCGTTGATGTAGAGCAGCCCGTCGCGCATCTGGATGCGGTCGCCGGGCAGCCCGATCACCCGCTTGATGTAGTCGGTGGTGTCGTCCTTCGGCAGCCGGAACACGATGACGTCGCCGCGATTGGGCTCCGAGCCGAAGATGCGGCCGGAAAACAGCGGCGGCGACAGCGGAATCGAATAATGGCTGTAACCGTAGGAATATTTGGACACGAACAGGTAGTCACCGACCAGCAGCGTCGCCTTCATCGATCCCGACGGAATGTTGAAGGGCTGGAACAGGAAGGTGCGGATCACGAGCGCGATCAGAAGGGCGTGGATGACGACACGGACGGTCTCGCCCGAGCCGCTCTCGAATTTTGTCCCGGATGTCACGCTCATCGCTTTCCAGTTCTCCGTCACGACCGCCCGCGCGGTGGCAGACCACCTTCGTCACGCGAATCGGTTTGCTTCGCGGCTTTAGGGAATCTGTCCTGATTCTGATAGTGAGAGCCAAACCCCGGCGCAAACCCGAAATTCACTCTGCAGCGGTTTTAGACGTTTGTTCGCTTCCGTGCAATAAACGGCCGCATCAAAACTTCACAACCAACTGATATATTTAGCCTTTTTAGTTTGACCGCGCCGTGGCCCGCTTCACCCGAGGATGGCTCATGATTTGCCGACACTGACCGCCGAAATTATGACGAAAGCCTGCGCAAGCGGCCAATCATCCGTTATCGACAGATCGATCCTGGCCTCAAACCCTTCCGGCGTCAGCGCTTTGAGCCGGTCCCGCGCCCCGCCGGTCAGTTCCATGGTCGGACGGCCTCCGGGCAGGTTGACCACGCCCATGTCCCGCCACCAGACGCCGCGCCGGATCCCGGTGCCGAGCGCCTTGGAGCAGGCTTCCTTGGCCGCGAATCGCTTGGCATAGGTCGCAACCACCATCTTCTCATTCTTGCTGCGGCGGCCGGCCTTGGCGCGCTCGGCCTCGGTGAAGATTCGATCGAGAAAACGCTCGCCGTGCCGCTCGATCACCTGGGCGATGCGGCGGATGTCGATCAGGTCGGAGCCGATGCCAATGATCATGTGCGAATCATGCCCGGCTGCGGCCCCGATCCATCGCAGCGCGCATCGCGCGAACGGTCTCGGCCAGGCCAACGAAGATCGCCTCGCCGATCATGGAATAGCCGATGTTGAGCTCGAAGATCTCGGGCAACGCCGCAATCCGCTCGGCGGTCGCATAATCGAGGCCGTGGCCGGCGTGGACTTCGAGCCCGGCCGAGCGCGCGAGCCTGGCGCCCGCCACGATGCGCTGCCATTCGGCCTCAGCCTTGGCCGCGTGCCCGTCCACCACCGCGTCGCACCAGGCGCCGGTGTGGATCTCGATCACGGGCGCCTTCAGTTCGGCTGCCATTTCGATCTGCCGCGAATCCGCGGCGATGAACAGCGAGACCCTGATGCCGGCATCGTTCAGCCTGGCGATGAACGGGGCCAGCGCATCGCGCTGGCCGACCACGTCGAGACCGCCCTCGGTGGTCAATTCCCGGCGCCGCTCGGGCACCAGGCAGACCGCATGGGGTTGGGTGGCGAGCGAGATCTTCAGCATGTCCGCGGTCGCGGCCATCTCGAAATTCAAAGGTTTCGAGATTTCGGCCTTCAGCCGCGCCATGTCCTGGTCGCGGATATGGCGGCGGTCTTCACGCAGATGAGCGGTGATGCCGTCGGCGCCGGCCTCGATCGCAAGCAGCGCGGCGCGCACCGGATCGGGATTACGGCCGCCCCGCGCGTTGCGCAGGGTCGCGACGTGGTCGACATTGACGCCGAGGCGCAGCGGCGGAGCTTCTGGCATGGCGAACCCTACCCGTTGACGCGCTCGACCTTGGCGACGACCGCCTTGGCGCGGAGCTGGGCGATGATGGCGCTGAGATGCTTGAGGTCGTAGACCTCGAGATCGATGGTCAGCTCGGTGAAATCCGGCGAGCGGCGCCACATGCTGATATTGTCGATATTGCCGTCGTGCTCGGCGATCACGGTCGCGACCTGGGCGAGGCTGCCCGGCTCGTTGACATTGTGCACCATGATTCGGGCCGGAAAGCGTTGCGGCGTATTCTCGTCGACGTCCCAGCGCACGTCGAGCCAGCGCTCCGGCTCTTCCTCGAAATCCTTCAAGGCCGGCGACTGGATCGGATAGATCGTGATGCCCTCGCCCGGCGTCACGATGCCGACGATCCGGTCGCCCGGCACCGCGCCGCCGGCAGGCGCGAACTTGACCGGCAGCCCGGAATTGATGCCCCGGATCGGGATCGCTGACGAATTGCGCACGGCTTCCGGCGGCGATTTCAGCTTCAGCTTGACCGCAAGGCTCTTCTTGGCGCCGTAGCGCGCGGTGCGTTCTTCCTTGTAGTCGGGATACATCGCGCGCGCGACGTCGCTCGCCTTCATCTCGCCGCGCCCGACCGCGGCCATCACATCGTCGATCGAGGCGCGCGCCAGGCGGGGCAGCGCGCCCTTCAGCTTGTCATCGGCATAATCGAGCTTGGCGCGCTCGAATAGCCGTTCGACGATGCGCCGGCCGAGCCCGGCATATTGGTCGCGCACGGCGGTGCGGGTGGCGCGACGGATCGCTGCCCGGGCCTTGCCCGTGATCGCCAGCGACTCCCACGCCGACGGCGGCGCCGACTGCGCCTCCGAGGTCAGCACCTCGACTTCGTCGCCGTTCTGCAATTCCGACGACAACGGCGCGAACTTGCCGTTGATCTTGCAGCCTACCGCGCTGTTGCCGACATCGGTGTGCACGGCATAGGCAAAGTCGATCACATTGGCGTGGCGCGGCAGCGCGATCAGCTTGCCCTTGGGCGTGAAGCAGAACACCTGGTCGTGGAACAGTTCGAGCTTGGTGTGCTCGAGGAACTCTTCCGGATTGGAGCTTTCCGACAGGATGCCGATGGTTCGGCGCAGCCACGCAAACGCGTTGGACTCGTGCTTGAGCCGCTCGGTCGGCGACCCCGTGCCTTCCTTGTAGAAGGCGTGGGCGGCGATGCCGAGCTCCGCGATCTGGTGCATGTCCTCGGTGCGAATCTGCAGTTCGACGCGCTGGTTGCCGGGCCCGATCACGGTGGTGTGGATCGAACGGTAATCGTTCTGCTTCGGCGTCGAGATGTAGTCCTTGAAGCGGCCGGGCACCACCGGCCAGGTCGTATGCACGACGCCGAGCGCGCGGTAGCAGGCCTCGACGTCGGCCATGACGACCCGGAAGCCGAAAATATCCGACAATTGCTCGAAGCCGACCGATTTGCGCTCCATCTTGGTCCAGATCGAAAACGGCTGCTTGCGCCGGCCATAGACCCGCGCGGTCAGGCCGTTGTTGCGCAGGTTCTTGGAGAGCTGGCTCTCGATTTCGCCGATCAGATTGCGGTTGCGCTCGGCCAGCGTATCGAGGCGATGCATCACCACCTGGTAGGCCTCCGGATCGAGCGAGCGGAACGACAGATCCTCGAGCTCCTCGCGCATGTCCTGCATGCCCATGCGTCCGGCCAGCGGCGCGTAGATGTCGAGCGTCTCCTCGGCGATCCGTTGCCGCGAGGCCGGCGGCACGAACTCCAGCGTCCGCATATTGTGCAACCTGTCGGCAAGCTTGATCAGGAGGACCCGCACGTCGTCGGCGATCGCCAGCAGCAGCTTGCGCAAATTCTCGGCCTGCTTGGCCTCGCGCGACACCAGTTCCAACCGCTTCAGCTTGGTCAGGCCCTCGACCAGCGCGCCGATCTCGGGTCCGAAGATCTGGTCGATCTCGGCCCGCGTCGCCTCGGTGTCCTCGATGGTGTCGTGCAGCAGCGCCGCGACGATGGTGGCGTCGTCGAGCTTGAGGTCGGTGAGGATCGCGGCGACCTCGAGCGGGTGCGAGAAATAGGGATCGCCGGAGGCGCGGGTCTGCGAGCCGTGCGCCTTCATGGCATAGACATAGGCGCGGTTCAGCAGATCCTCGTTGG
>NZ_JBAURI010000907.1:0-1659 GCF_049581145.1 Bradyrhizobium sp. | reverse complement strand
CCGGTGAGCTGACCGATGGCTTCCATCTTCTGCGCCTGCCGGACCTGGGCCTCGGTGGCCTCGATCTCGCGAAAACGCTGCACCATCGCTTCGGCCTTGCGGCGCTGCTGGACTTCCTCCTCGAGCGCCGCATAGGCTTGTTGAAGTTGAATGCGTGTCGGCAGCACGAGCAGCCGGGGCAGCATCAGCAACATGACCGCGATGTCGGCTACCGAGATCGGCGCCAGGACACCCTTGACGGCGGACTCGATGCCGTAGGCCGGCACCCACAAGGTGAGGATCGACAGCAGGCGGGACACTCCACAGACCGCGGCGAAGATCACAAGGGCCCAGAACACGCCGCGGAACATCACATCGCGGCGGCGCCGCCAGACGAAGAGCCCGAGCACGAACGCGGTCACAAAACAGGCGGCGGCGACCATGACGTCGGAAACGGCATTCAACCAGATCAATTCCGGCTTCCACAGCAGGCAGGCGCCATGTGGCATGAGCGTCGACATGTCCAGATCTCCAAGATGGGGCTGCAAGGGGCAACCGCGATCCGATCCGTCGTTAAAACAACGATTCAAATCATTCAGGTTTTCGTCAACCGCGCAAGCAGGCCGCCGCCCGGCGCGGGTTCGCACGGTGGTAACGGGCGGCACCAACGAACATCGCCGTTTCGGCAGTCGTCCGGCAACGCTGGGCGCCGCCGATCAATCCGCCGCGTGGCGTTCCCGCATCCGTGCCGTCAGTCACGGTGCTGGTGAAACGGGCTCCGCTTGCTGCAGCCATCGCCATCGTGAGCATGCCGGCGCTATCTAATGACACGGTCTCCTCGGCCACGCGCCGCTTCTCGTCGCCCGGCATGAACGATCGCGTAGACAGCGGTGATGCCGCGCTCGCCTGACAGACTCGCCGCCAGCGGAAATCGCCGGGCAGCAGCCGGGCCAGCTTTGGCCCAGGAATCACGTCCGCCGGTCAAGGATTTCGACATCACGACCGCGGGCATGCCGTGATCGTCCCGGGGTGTGGGACCCGGCGCGCTTCAGAGATTGGGTGAAGCTCGGCGCCGGCGGTCAGAAGCGCTTCGCCGTCAACAGCGAGGACTAGACCGCCAACGTCAGCCCGGCTATATCAGCGCTGCAAATCGCCATGTCTGCAAAACTCCTGGCTCGGCTTGCGACTTCCGAAAAAAGTACTGTGATATCAGTCACTTCGGTGGGGAATGGTGTAACGGTAGCACAACAGACTCTGACTCTGTTTGTCTTGGTTCGAATCCAGGTTCCCCAGCCAGACTCGGCAATCCCACCAACCACCTGATCTAAAATGGCTTTTCACGCAGGCGATGAACCGTGCGGAGCGATCTGGAGCACGATCCCGGACCATGCAACCGGCACCCAAAATCCAGACCGTCCGCCACTCCAGCTTGGCCCGCGACGGGGAAAAGCCCCGCGACGAGGTGGATCAGGTCGACGCCATGCTCCCAGGCAAGATCAAATCAGCCGAGATGCTCGGAATCGGCAATTGCTGATTCCATACAATGTCGCCCAGCATTCCGGAATGATCTCGCCCACCATTGCAGGATGATGTGGCCCTTGTGATCGCGACTCGCCCTCCTGAGAAAATGAGATACTGGTACGCGTGCCGGTCAGCGAAGCCTCCAACCGGCGCGCTCAG
>NZ_JBAURI010000906.1:0-13474 GCF_049581145.1 Bradyrhizobium sp. | reverse complement strand
GCCGCGGCCTCTCCGACGCAAGGGAAGAAAGGCTGGGGATCGACGGCGCACCGTCAGGGCGGGATACTGAGCTCGTCCCCTAAGTATCGGTTGGCGCCGCGAAACCGCGCGATGATGGCCCACCTGGTTGGTCGAGTAGAGATTGCACATCGTCAGACTTCCGGTCGGGAGTGGCGCGGCTGCAAGGCCAACTGCAGCAAGGTCGCTGCGGGACGTCGGCCCGCTTTGGCGCACTCACGGCAGCGCAGCCGGCCGGCAAGGTCGTGCACGAAGGTGGTTGGCGAGTGCTTCATCGCCGCAAGGTCGACGTCACTTGGTGTCTTGCACCGCTCGCAGCGGATCTCCAGCCAAGCAAAGCCGCCGTTGATGGCCTGGTCGATCGTCGGCGAGGGATCGATCGGCTCGCCATCTGACCACATCCGCTCGTTCCAGCTTTCGCAGAGCAGTCCGTCGGCCTGCTGGATCAGCGCTTCACCTCTGGCCCGTATCTCCACCGACTGCGAGGCGAGGATGCTGGCCATTGCGCGCGCCTTGCCGAGTTCCCTGGTTAGCGTCTTTCGGGCGCCGCCCGACAGTGGCGTGGGATGATATTTTGGGGCCATCCGGACATCCAAGATTCAGAGAGATCGGATCGGCAATCCGGGGCTGGCTAGGTCGTCCCGAACCCGGGCCAGCATCCGTCTTCTTCGTGCCTGCCAGTGCGCTGTTCGCAACTGTCGTCCAGGAGCCGTTGCGCGACATCCTTCAAGACGGCGCTCCCGCCGTAGAGCCGGATCGCATCGACGGTCTGGATTTCGACGGTTCGCTCGCAGCGGCGGCAGCAGACGCGCAGTACGTGGCGCTGGATCTCCGACAGCTTTCGCTGTGGTGTCGCAACGCCGGCACCAGCGCGATGATCCTTGAGAAGCGAATCCCAATATTCCGCCGGCAGCGCTTCATCCGGAGCCGCATCGGGTACCGCCTGCCTTCGGCGCGCCTCGGCAGCCAGTTTTTCCATCTGTTTGGGTGTCGGCATCCGCCAGCTCGCAGGTCGATCAGTCATATCCGAATTAGAACATAGCATGAACGATTGTCGAGTCCGCTCAAAGTCCCGGAGCCGAAAAAATGATCCTGCTGGCAAGAACAGAATGTCGGAACCAAGCTGCCCGGTTCGTCTTGAATCCTGCATCTGTATCGGAGTTCCCCATGGCCCCCCGCGCGAACTGGAAAGGCTTCCTGCGCCTTTCGCTCGTCACCTGTCCGATCGCGCTGTATCCAGCCACCTCAGAATCCGAAAAGATCTCCTTCAACCAGCTCAACCGACAGACCGGTCACCGCATCAAGTACATGAAGGTGGATGCCGATACCGGCGAGGAGGTTGCCAACGAAGACATCGTCAAGGGCTACAAGGTCGACACCGACACCTTCATCGAGGTGACGAAGGAAGAGCTCGAAAACGTGGCTCTGGAATCGACCAGAACAATCGAAATCGACGAATTCGTCGATCGCAGCGAGATCGATCCGCGCTACCTGATTCGCCCCTATTATCTGCGCCCCGAGGGCAAAGTCGGCCACGACGCTTTTGCCGTGATCCGCGAGACCATCCGCGAGATGAACAAGGTCGCGATCGGACGTGTGGTGTTGACCAACCGCGAGCACATCATCGCGCTCGAGCCGCTGGACAAGGGGCTGATGGGTACGCTGCTGCGCTATCCCTACGAAGTGCGGTCCGAAGGAGAGTATTTCGACGAGATCCAGGATGTCAAAGTCACCAAGGACATGCTCGACCTCGCCAGGCACATCGTCAATCAGAAGGCGGGCCGGTTCGAGCCGGGCAAATTCGAAGACCAGTACGAAACGGCGCTCGTCGATCTCATCAATCAGAAGCGCGCAGGCAAACCCATCACGCCCAGGGAGCGACCGCGCGGCGAAAACGTCGTCGACCTGATGGACGCGCTGCGAAAGAGCGTCGGCGGCGCTGCGTCAGAGACCAAGACGCCGAAGAAACAAGGCAAGAAGCCACGCAAGGCGGCGGCCGGCCAGAAGGAGATGCTGATGCCGATCGCCGGCAAGAAACCGGCAAAAGAATCCGTTGCCAAGAAGCCAGCGGCCAGGCCGCAGCGGAAGTCGGCATAGTCCATCGTGAAGCCTCCGGAGACGCCGGGCGGTCGCCACGTCGTCGTTAGCGGCAGACTGAGGCGCCTGGCGAACGCCGGACGCGATGAGGCCAAGCGCGATCTCGTTGGCCGGCTGATGGCAGCCCGGTGTTCGGTGCGCGACGCCAAGAAGGCGTCGCCCGCGAGGCTGAAGCCGCCGCGGATCTCAAGCGGCGCATAGCGAAGAACACGCTGACTGGTATGCGAGACTCGCTCGCTCCAACCATGGAGGACCTTGAATTGCCAAGAGCCGCTATCTTTGACCTGGACGGCACGCTTCTGGACTCGGTGGATCTCCACGCGATCGCATGGCACGAAGCTATGATCGAGTTCGGCCACGATGTGAGCTTCGAGCAGGCTCGAAGCCAGATTGGCAAGGGTGGCGACAAGCTGATTCCCGTATTCCTGTCCGCGGAACAACAACGAGACCATGGTAAAGAAATGGAAGAGTGGCGCGGCAATCGTTTCAAGACCGAATATCTGCCTCTTGTGCGGCCATTTTCGGCAGTCCCCGACCTGCTGCGACGCGTGCGCGATACCGGACTTCGGGTCGCCATCGCTTCCTCGGCCAAGAAGGATGAACTCGACAACTACCTCGACATCGCGCGTATCGCCGACCTCGTGGACCTGACGACTTCTTCCGACGACGCCGAGGAGTCGAAACCTGCTCCGGAGATCTTCGAGATCGTTCTCAAGAAACTCAAGATCGAAGGCGCCGACGCCGTCGCGATCGGTGACACGCCTTACGATGCCGAGGCGGCCGGCAAGGCGAACGTCCGCACGATCGGTGTGCTCTGCGGAGGCTTTCAGGAGAGCCAGCTTCGACAAGCCGGATGCCTCGAGATTTATCCCGGACCGGCTGCGCTGTTCGCCTGCTTCGACGGCTCCCTACTCGCCAAGAGGACTTGAGTAGAAGATGAATTCATCTGGTAGCAGGCCGGCGCTCGACCTTTCGGCGATCTGCGAGTTTCGCCTGGCCATCTCCCAGCCACAAATTGCGAGCGGCCGATGGGCAATCGGCATGAAGACGAGCCGCAGAAGAATGATCCAAGGCTTGTTGAACAGAGAATACGGGAGGCTGTTCGTTCAAGATATAGTTCGCCCACACGGCTGCGGCATGGCAACCTGCCACGCCAACAGATGAGATCGTTACCCCGATCATGTTCGATCTGACCTTTCTCGGAACCTCGGCGAGCGTCCCGTCCGCAGAGCGCAACCATCCTTGCCTCCTTATCGAGGCGGGCGGGCATCGCATCATGATCGATTGCGGAGAGGGAACGCAGCGCCAGCTGCTGCGCAGTGGGGCCGGCTTCAGGAGGCTGGACCGGCTCCTGCTGACGCATGGCCATTTCGACCACGTGCTCGGCATTCCCGGGCTCTTTTCAACGCTTCGGCTGCGGCAGAACGCGGAACTCATGACCATCCACGGCGGCCCGGGCACAATCGACGTGGTCGTCCGGATGCTCGCGGGCCTGTGGGGCGAGGGAAATGCGCCTGTCCCGTTGGAGCTCGTCCCGCTTGCGACGGGACAGGTCCTTGACGCCGGCAACTTCACGATCGGTTGCTTTCCGGTCCGCCACCGCGATACCGACAGCTTTGGATTCTCGTTCGAAGGCCGGGTCCGCCGTCACCTCCGGCCCGACCGCCTGGCTGCCCTCGGAGTGCCAGACGATCCCGCGCGCAAGCAACTGGCCGAAGGAAAGCCGGTGACGCTGGCGGACGGCAGGACGGTCGATCCCGAGGACGTTCTGGGACCTCCGGAGGGCCGAAAGAAGCTTGTCGTCATCGGCGACACCGAAACCACCGAAGGCTTGGCCGAGCACGTTCGCGACGCCGACGTGCTGGTGATCGAGGCAACGTTTCTGCAGCGCGACGAGGCCATCGCGCGCGACTACGGTCATCTGACCGCGGGCGAGGCCGCGGCGTTTGCGGCCGAAAGCGGCGTCAAGCAACTGGTCCTCACTCACATTTCCGGACGGTATCCGGACGAAGACATTCTGGCGGAGGCGGCGAAGACGTTCCTGAATAGCCGGGTCGCCGCCGACTTCGATCACATCGCGATTTGAGCGACCGCGGAGGAGAGCCGCGAGGCAGGCGACGGTCATCGTCTCTACTGCGCGAAGGGTCTCTGCAACAATTGTTCCCGCGTGCCGTCGGTAGCGGAGGGAATGCGGCGACGGCAGCCCGCGCCGCGTAGCGATAAGACGATAGCTCGCTGCGCCGAGCACCATCAGGGCGGAATGGTCATCCCACGTTTACGGTCCGGTCACTCCACCCCCAAAGAATCGGACCACGTCCTCGGGGGCGAGTTGGATCCGCAGCGCTGCACGCAGCGCATCGATATCGAAGTTCCGCAGATCCTCGTTGAAATCCCCGCACTGCGGCGATAGCACGACCGCCCCAATCCCGGCCTCCTTCGTGCGGCCGATCAAGCCGTTCATGGCGCCATCGCCGGCCCGATCGTTGTCACGAACGATATAGAGACGGCGCAGCGCTGCCGGGAACAGGATGGCTCCGAGGTGGGCGGCCGAGAGTGCTGCCGCCATCGCCATGCTGGGCAAGACACAGCGGAGCGACAGCATGGTCTCGATGCCCTCGCCCGCCGCCATCACGTCGCTGCCCGGGCCGAAGCGGACGGCGTGCCCGAGAAGGTGGCCCATCGCCCGGCGCGGAGTATCGATCGGCGCCTTGTCGCGCCCTGAGGGATCGAGCCAGGTGCGGTGCGCTCCGGTGATGTGGCCCTTGAGGTCGGTCACAGCCGCGATCATGGCGGGCCAGGTTTCGGTCGGCGCGTCTGCCTCGGGACGATAGTAGCAGCGTGGATGGAATCGCAGGCTGTCGGTGCCATGCAGGTGAGTGATGCCGCGTCCATACAAGTAGGTTTCCACGATCGTCCCGGCAATCGGCTTAGAAATGGTGAACAAGCGCTGTGCCGATTCCGGTGAGCCGATCGGCACCGAAGATGGACGCGGTCGTTGGCCCGACCTCTGCTGGAGGCGTGGCAGACTGAGAAACCGTCGAGCCTCATCGAGGACATCGTGGAAATCGAGCAGGCCGCAACTTTCCCTGATCACGTCGAGCAGGTCGCCGTGCTCGCCGGTTGCGGCGTCGGTAAATTTGCCCGCCGGCCGGCCACCAGTGTCGCCGCCGCTCAGCCGAACAAACATCGAGCGGCCGGGACTGTTCCTGACATCGCCGACCTGCCAGTAGTTGCCTACCCGACGTCCGGACGAGAGATAGTGGCGACACACCGCCTCGGCCTCGCGCGCGAGGAGATGTGCCAGCTCTGCTGCATTGCCCAGCATGTCACGCCAACGCGCGATCGGCGATCTGCACGACCGGATAGCGTTCCAACACCCTGCCGAGGACGGCCGGGCCAGTCGCATCGACCGGCACAAAAAAGCGCAGCTTCCAGGAGATGATCTCGCTGAACAGACCGTCGGCACGCAGTCGGTCACGCATCGGCTCGGTGAAGCCGGTCAATTCGATGCGGTCGGCACCCATCACTCGAACGCGGCGAAGCTGGAGCGCCTCCGTGAGATCGATGATGACCTTGCCATCCAGCAATGCCGCGAAAGCCGCATCTGGCGTCAGGTTTGCCGTGCCGCCTTCGGTGGCAGCCACCACCCACGCCGGCGAGACCTTGCGGCCGATGATACGTTCGCCGGTATCGGTCTGCAGCCGATAGACCCTGGTCGATTCGTTTGGCAGCCGCTTCCAGATCGGCAGCAGCAATCCCGTGACCAGATAGATCGTGCTCCATTTGAATTCCGGAATGATGGCGAGCTCGGCCAGCCATGCTGCCGAAAAGCGCTCGCGGTCCGCTTCGACCCCATAGCTCTCGGCCATCGCGTTCAAGGAGTGGGTCTGACGCTCCAAGGGCCGGACCAGGCGGACGCGTTGCTCGATCTCGCCGTCATCAAGCATAAGGCTCGGCGCCGTGACCTGCACCGCGGCATGCCCGGACCGCGCATTGTGGAGCAGAACAGCACGAGCATCGCTAAGATGATCCAGAGCATCCATCAGCGCCATGGGATGATTGCGCTCGCGCTGCGTGATCGTGAGCAGCCGGGTTTCCGCCGCGGTCGAGGGATGCGTGTAGATCGTGCGCCTGTCGGTGACGACAAAACTCTCGGCGCGGAGCGTCTCCAAACCGACGTCGTAGGTCCCGGATGAAACGGCGCCCTCGATCCGGGCGGTCAGCAACTGTTCGAACGCCGTAAACAGCACGTTCTGCAACTCGATGGTCAGCGCCAACAGTCGGTTCAGGAAGGTGGTAATGGGCGGCAACTCATCCCTGAGGCCGTTGGCGTCCATCAGCTTCAGGCCAGTCGCGTCCTCGAACCTTTCGAGCGAACAGCCTTCGACCTTGCCTCGCGCCAGCAGCATATAGAGCTGGCGTAGGGCATCGCGGCCGTACTGGCTTTCTAGATTGTCCTCGGGACGAAACAGACCCTGCCCCCCAGTCTGGCGCTGGCCACGCGTGATGGCGCCGAGCGTATCGAGGCGACGGGCGATCGTAGAGAGAAAGCGCTTCTCGGCTTTCACATCGGTCGCAATGGGCCGAAACAGCGGTGGCTGCGCCTGGTTGGTGCGGTTGGTGCGGCCGAGCCCCTGGATCGCCGCATCCGCCTTCCAGCCGGGCTCCAGCAGATAATGGACACGGAGCCGACGATTCCGCGCCGACAAATCGGCATGATAGCTCCGCCCTGTGCCTCCCGCGTCCGAGAACACAAGGATGCGCTTGACGTCATCCATGAAAGCGGAGGTCTCGGCGAGATTGGCCGCCCCAGTGCGGTTCTCGACCGCGAGCCGATCCTGGATGCGTACGATGCGGCGCGAACGACCGGTAACCTCGGCGACCATGTCGGTACCAAAGCGCTGTACGATCTGATCGAGGGCGCCAGGTACCGGCGACAATGAAGCGAGGTTCTCGATCAGGCGATCGCGACGGGCGACAGCTTCGCGGCTCTCAACCGGCTGACCGTCTCGATGGAGGGGCCGGGAAGAAAGGCTGCCGTCCGCGCCGGTGAAGGGCTCGTAGAGCTGGACCGGGAAGGAATGAGCAAGGTAGTCGAGAACGTATTCCCTGGGGGTGATGTCGACCTGAACGTCGCCCCACTCTTCGGTCGGGATATCCGCCAGGCGGCGCTCCATCAGCGCCTCGCCGGTCGAGACGATCTGGATCACGGCAGCATGGCCGGCGTCGAGATCCTGCTCGATCGAGCGGATCAATGACGGCGTCTTCATCGAAGTGAGCAGATGGCCGAAGAAGCGCTGCTTGGCGCTTTCGAAGGCGGACCGAGCCGCGGACTTCGCTTGTCCGTTCAGCGTGCCGGACTCGCCCGTGATATTGGTGGCCCGCATCGCGGCATCGAGGTTGTTGTGGATGATGCTGAACGCGCCGGCATAGGAGTCATATATCCGGACCTGCTCGGGCGCAAGCTGGTGCTCGATAAGCTCGTATTCGACACCTTCGTAAGACAGGGAGCGCGCCGCATAGAGCCCGAGCGCCTTGAGGTCTCGGGCCAGCACTTCCATCGCCGCGACACCGCCCTCCTCGATCGCCTCGACAAACTCGGCACGGGTGGCGAATGGGAAGTCGTGGCCACCCCACAACCCGAGTCGCTGGGCGTAAGCAAGGTTGTGCACCGTCGTGGCACCGGTCGCGGAGACGTAGACGATTCGAGCATTTGGCAGTGCGTGCTGGAGCCTGAGGCCCGCACGCCCCTGCTGCGAAGCGGCCAGCTCACCACGTTCGCCCTTGCTGCCAACCGCGTTCTGCATCGCATGGCTCTCGTCAAAGATAATGACGCCGTCGAAACCCGAGCCCAACCATTCGACGATCTGCCGGACGCGCGAAAGCTTGTCGCCTCGTTCGTCGGTGCGCAGCGTGGCGTAGGTCGTAAAAAGGACGCCTTCCACAAGCCGGATCGGCGTGCCCTGGCGGAAACGTGAAAGCGGCGAAACGAGCAGCCGCTCCATACCGAGCGCCGACCAGTCGCGCTGCGCATCCTCGATCAGCTTGTCGGATTTGCTGATCCAGACCGCGCGACGGCGGCCCTTGAGCCAGTTGTCCAGCAGAATGCCGGCGACCTGCCGGCCCTTGCCCGCCCCGGTGCCGTCGCCCAAAAACCAGCCGCGGCGAAAGCGGACGGCATCCCTGGCATCATCACATGCGGCCGCTACGACATCAAAAGTCGCATCGACCGTCCAGGAGCCCGCGAGAAATCCTGAATGCGACTCGCCAGCATAGATGATGCTTTCGAGCTGGGCGTCGGAGAGCAGGCCATCGACCACAAGCCGTGCCGGCAAATGCGGCCGATAGGATGGTTTCGGCGGCGCGACGGAGGCCATCGCCACCGACTGCACGAGCCTGGTCGGATGCGCGTGGGATGCGGGAATACGGATCGACTGCAATCCGTATTCTTCATAGAGTACATCGGTGAGCCGGGCGCCTTCCGGCTGAGCCCGCTCGACCATCTCGTATTCCAGTTCCGTCGCCTCGGGAGGCGTTATCGCCTGAAAGCACCGAATTGGCGCCACAGCACGATCTGGCCGCGAAGGGATGTGGCGCCTGCGAGCACCGGCGAACTGTGAACCGGTGGTTGGCAGTCTTATTGGCAGTCTCGCGGGGACCTGGGCGGTCACCCAACCAAGCAACGTCGAGACATCTGGAGCCATGCCCGGCGAGACGGGAAACACGGTGGGATCGATGGCGGGCTCCTTGTCGATCACCAGCAGCCTGGTGTCGACGTGGGTACCGTGCTTCGCATAGACCCCGCCCTCGATGGCGGCAGAAAACACGACACGCCCACAGGTCTGAAGATGGACGAAGGCCTCAGACCACGCCGGGTTATCCGGCGCAAAGCTTGCACCGGTGATGGCGGCCAGACGCCCACCATCGCAAAGACGCGTCAAGGCCGAACTGACATGCCGGAGTGCTGCGTCCGCCATGCGGCGATCGACGTTCGCCATCACTGAGAATGGCGGATTCATCAGAACCACGCTCGGGGCAATGCCGGCACCGAGATGATCATCGATCCGCGCGGCGTCAAATCGTGTCACCTGAAGGGTGGGAAACAGACGATCGAGCAGGGCTGCTCGGGTCTCAGCCAACTCGTTCAAGACCAGCGCGCCGCCCGCGAGTTCCGCGAGGATGGCGAGCAAGCCGGTGCCTGCGGAGGGTTCAAGCACGCGGTCGGACGAGGTGATGCCGGCTGCGTTGCAGGCCGCCAGACCAAGCGGAATCGGCGTCGAGAACTGTTGCCGCGCCTGACTTTCCTCCGAACGCCGCGTATGGGTCGGCAGACAGTCCGCAATCTTCGCGAGCATCGGCAGCATCGCGCCTGGTGAATCAGCCTTGGCACGGATCGCCGGGCCGAACCTGCGAAGGAACAGAACGGTCGCCACCTCGCAGGCGTCATAGGCAAGTTTCCAGTCCCAGGCGCCGGTCGCATCGGAGGCGCCGAAGGCAGCCTCCATCGCGCCGCGCAGGATAGCAGCATCGATGCGACGGCCGCGTTCGAGCTCGGTCAAGAGCTGTCGCGCGGCCCTGACGACAGCGGAGGCAACAGCTGCGGCGGCACGCATCGAGAGCGACGCGGCGGAGGGGCAGCCGACGAGAGATTCAGTCATGGCGGGATGTCTCGGGGAGAGCAGGAATGGGGGGGCGAGCCGTCAGGCGCTCTCCTTAAGACCGCGACGGCTCAAACCCTTCCCGGCCGGCCTCTCCCTCTCCGTCTCAGCCATGAATAAGGGGACCGGCGCTCACACACAGGTCCCCAGGGAGCGTTGGACGGCCGGATTCATCTCGCGAACATGATCTCATTGGGCGGCATCACGCTGTGGGCGATCGTCATCGCCGGCGCTCTCCTGGTCCTCATCGTCGTTGAGGAATTCGGGGAGCGCTCCGGCTTCGCCCTCCGGCGCCGCCGGCGATGCGACGACGTCGACGAGACGCAACGGCTCGGGCAGCCAGCCGCAACCGTCGAGAAGACGCTCGGCCTCCTTGGCCATGTCAGCCTTCTTCAAGTGGTCGATCAGTTGCGCGGACGGCTCGCCCTTTGCCTCACGAACCGCATCAAGAATGCGGGGTTTGGTGATGCGGCCGAGATAGTTGTCGACGGTCGGTCTCCACCCGGCCTGGACCATGTCGAGCCCGACGGCGCGCGCCAAGACGTCCGCCTGGTCAAGGCGTGTACGGACGCCATGACTGGAGATACGGCCCTGATTGGTGCGGCTGGCCGACTCGTAGAGCGCATTGACCGCAAACGATGCACAGTGAGCAAACAGCGAGGCCTGAGCCCCGCCGCCGAATGCGGTGAGTGCGTCCCAAAGCTCCGCCTCGTCCTTCGGTAGCCGCTCCTTCCAGCCCTGATGGCGCGTATCGATGGCTTTGGCGGACACGCTATCGTTCAAACCCGGTGCTTGAGCGGGAAAGGTCGGCGTGTGCAGTCCGATTTCCAGGCAGGTCCTTGCGGAGGCGAATCGGTAGAAGGTCGCCAGCACGAAGTTGTGCAGCACCGCCTGGAATGCGATGGCAGGATTTTCGGCAAGTGCATTGCGCAACGCCAGAGTACGATGTGCCGTCAGCTCGATGATGAGGCGATCCGGCAAAGGCCTCACGGCGTCCTCGTCATCCTCATCGGCTTCAGCCGCGCTACCTGCGACCGAGACCACCGTGCGCTGCACAGGGGCGCGAGTCGCTTGGCCCTCGATCGAGGACGTGTCGGTTTCCTGCTCAATCTCAGCGCCGGCTATGAGCGCCTCGTCCTCCGGCCGGACGTAGCCCCGATCCGCGGAAAGCCGTCCTTCCGAATCGATGCTGACGAAGACGCCCGCTCGCGCGATGTCGGCCGGATCATAGACCTCCGACCGATCTTTGAACGCCAGCAATGCGGCCTCGATCTCGCCGAGACGCCGGTCGACCTCGTCCGGCAACTCGTCCGCATCCTGATAGTCGAGTTCGATTTTGGCTTGCTCGGCGTTGAGCGCGTCGATGGTGGCCTGCTCGTCGGCGGTGAAATCGGCAGGTTTTCCTTCGAGTACGCGCGAGCCATTGGCATAGCCATAAGGGAAATCGACGGCCACCGAAATCCACTTCCAGCCTTCGGCGGCGATCGTCCCAGCCTCGCCCTTCAGCTTCTCGGTAACGAGACGTTCAAGCAAGGCGACGTCCTGCAACCAGCCGCCATCGTCGTGCTCGAACAGGTCCCGCAGGATACCGCCGCCAGCGTGTTCGTAGGCATCAACGCCAACGAATTGCGCGCGGCGATCGGAGGCGCGGACGGTCTCTTCAGTAAGCGCGCGCCGGATCTGGTATGGCTCATCGCGGCCGGAGCGGCTGACGTTCTCAAAGACCTGTTCCTGTCGAGCGTGATCGCCTGTGACCGAGAACGCCATGAGCTGCTCGAGGGTCATGCCATCTTCGGCATAGACTTCGTGCAGCTTCGGCGATACCGACGCCAGCCGCAGCCGCTGCTTCACGACTGCCGGGTTGACGAAGTGCCGGGCAGCGATGTCTTCCTCGCTCATCCCGCCATCGCGCAGGGCCTGGAAAGCCCGGAACTGATCGAGCGGATGCAACCCCACCCGCTCGTCATTTTCCGCAAGCGAGTCGTCCTCGGCAATACCCCCGTCGCGAACGACGCAGGGAACGGGTTGCGTTTTCGCCATGCGTTTCTGCTTCACCAGAAGCTCCAGGGCCCGATAGCGCCTGCCACCGGCGGGCACCTCGAACATGCCGGTCTCGTTGCCCTCGGCATCGACGACGGCGCGTACGCTGAGGCTCTGCAACAGTGTCCGCTGCGCGATGCTCTCGGCCAATTGCTCAATCGAAATGCCAGCCTTCACACGGCGGACGTTCGACTGGCTGAGCACGAGCTTGTTGAATGGAATGTCGCGCGAGGGCGACAGCGTGATCTTTTGAACGGCTTTGGTCATCTTTACGTCTCCACGACGGGCAGCCAAGAGACTCTCTCTTGGTTCCAACCCGTCGCGAAAAGCGTTCGCTCCTCTCACTCTCGCGCGCCCGCTGTAGATTGTGGATCACGCCACCTGGTGATCGCCAACAGCCGAATCCGTCGGCGCGCTCACGATGGGTTCGGGAACGAAGCCGAGCAGATAGTCCGCGGCCTTGCTCGCCTGCGACGCCGCGCGCACGATGGCGCGATGGTCCTCGCGCAGGACTTCGAGCCAGGCGCCTATGTAATCGGCATGGCGCACGGTCGGCACGATCCCGAGCGAGGCGCAGGCGAATGCGGCACTTAGTTCGGCTACCAGTTCTTCGAAGGCGTATTTCCTGGTGCCGTAGGACCCACTATGGTCCCGGTTGAGGCGCGACGGATGTCCGCTGGCATGACCGAGCTCGTGGAGCGCCGTTCGATGCCAGTTGATCGGCTCGAAATAGGCCTGCGGTGGCGGGACCTGCACGTAGTCTTCGACAGGCGCATAGAATGCGCGATCGCCGCCAATGCGAAACGTGATGCCGGTGGCCTTGATCAGGGCTTCGACCGAAGGCTCGATCAAGCCCGGGGGCGGTGGCAGCGCTGCAGTCGCGATGTCATCCGGCAACGCTTCGCACTGCTCGACGTTAAACACCGTGAAGCGTTTCAGGAACGGGATCGCCTGCGCCTCTTCGCCGGTCTCGGCCGCGCGCCGCTTCTCGCTGCCCGGGATGAAACGATCGGCGTAAACAACTGTGGTGCCGCATTCGCCCTTGCGGACATGGCCGCCGAGCGAGAGCGCCTGGCGGAAGGTAAGCCAGCTTTGTCCTGTGAATCCCCGCTCGATCACCGCTCCCCAAAGAATCAGGACGTTGATGCCACTGTATTGCCGGTCAGTCGACGCGTTCTTCGGCATCGCCAGCGGCGCCTTCGCCGCAGCCGTCCCCCAGGGCTGGACCCACGGTACGCGGCCGGCCTCAAGCTGGGCGATGATCTTGTCGGTAATCTCGTCATAGAGGTTCGCCCGGTTGTGGCCGGTGCGCCCCCGAACAGCATGTGTTGACATCGCGGATCTCCGCGACGGGCGCCGCAAGCCTCCCTCGTGGCCATCAACCCGTCACGGCAAACCAGCCGGCCCTCTTACTCTATATGCTGTGTCCACGGGCGCGCTGCGCCGATGAGATCGGTGGCCGCCGCGCGTCAGGGATGGAAGCCCGAACAGTGAAAGCCCGGCATACGTCGGGGTTTCAGCGAAGCCGACAGCCCGGTGCCGCAGGGAGACGCCCGGTCGCAACACGCGCCCTGCAAGTTCGTCGAGCTGATCAACCTTGGACGAGATGTCGTGATCCGCAACCAACTGTAAACAGCCGCCGGCGATGCCTTGTCCAGAGC
>NZ_JBAURI010000905.1:0-2092 GCF_049581145.1 Bradyrhizobium sp. | reverse complement strand
GCGCAGGCGAGACCAGTTGGACGCGAACTGGAACGTGTCGAGGTCGGTGAACGTCTGGCCGATGACCTGCATGCCCGAGGGCATTCCGTCCTCGACCACGCCGAGGGGCACGTCCACGATCGGGTATCGATTGAGGAGGTTCCACGGCCAGGTCAGCACGTAGCCGAACCCGGTGCCCGTCCACACGTCCACTCCGTTCTCCTTGCTCCTGAACATGTCGGCCTTGACGAGCGGCGTCGCGATGGTCGGCATGAGCAGGATGCGGTAGCCCTTGCCGAAGACCCGCTCCTGCACTTGGCGGTGGAGCTGTTCCAGCAAGGTCTCGGCTGCCTCGGCCTGAGCCGGTCCGACCGGTCCGACCAGGTCGAGCACATCCGTCATATAGGGCGAGAGTAGATCCCGATGGGCATTCGATGTCTCGATGAAAGTGCCGATCGACGTAGCCATCAGCCCGCGCATGTAGACGAACTTCTGGGTCTTCGAGAAGCCGCAGTCGACCTCGTCCACGACACATCCGGCGCCCCGCAGCGCGTCGATGCCCTTCAGCATTGCGTCCTTCACCGACGGAATGACGTCGGCAATGCCTGCGCCCCAATCCACGGCGATGCGCCATCCTGAAAGGTCCCCGTATTGGGTGGGATAGTCGAGGCGAGGCCGGATCGCGGCCATGACCTTGTCGGACGGGCCGACGACCGCGTTCTGGAGATGGACGAGGTCGCCGAACTGTCGCGCCATCGGGCCCGAGGTCGAGTAGGGGATTTCCCCGCCCGCGACCCGCCCGAATGGCGGCCGGAAGCCGTAGACGCCGTTCTGCGAGGCCGGAAGGCGGATCGAGCCGCCCATGTCGGAGCCTAGGGCAAGCGTCGCGAAGCCCGCGGCCAGCGCCGCGCCCGATCCCGCGGACGATCCGCCCGGAGAGTATTCCAGGTTCCACGGATTATGCGTTGTGCCCCAGGCGCGGGTCGAGGCGCCGATGAAGAGGTAGAATTCCGGCACCGTCGTCTGGATGGGCATGACGGCGCCGGCCGCCTCGAGCGAGTCGATGATGGCTGCGCTTTCCGTCGCGCGCGGCGAGTCCTTGTAGATGAGCGAGCCCTGCGTGATCCGCCAGCCCGGCCGGGCGAATTCGTCCTTGATGGCGACCGTGATCCCTTCGAGCGGTCTTGCGTCGCCGCGCCGGTAGCGGCCCTCGGACTCCCGGGCGTCCTTTCGCGCCTCGTCGAAGTGCGCGTCGGTGATGCAGTTGACCTTGGGGTTGAGCGCCTCGATCCGCTTGATCTGCGCCTCCAGGAGATCGACCGGCGAAGCCTTGCCGGCCTTGAATAGGGCGACGAGGTCGTCGACGGAAGCGTAACTGAGCGGATCGTCGGTCTGGGCGCGCGCCGCCGGAGAATCGAGCGCCGACGCGAGAACCGCCGCTCCCGCGCTCTTGATGAGTGTCCTTCGATCAATCATTCTGCGCCTCCGCGCTGTGATGGGATCAGTTTGACACCCCTGAGATGGCCGGCACATCTCCCAGCGCCTCGATCGTCTGCTGGACGGGCGCTGCGGAGAGCTTGAAGGTGCCGGAAAACGGGTCGCTGAGTTCGACGATCACGAACAGCGCGCTTCCAATCGTGAGTGCGCCGAACCCGAGCGCCGCGACGACCGTGCCGTTGGGCGGCGACACCAGCCCGTAGCCGCAGAACATCAGGAGCGACCAGCAGACAACGATGGTCAGCATCGGCCACGGGACGCCGCCGGAGATTTGAAGCGCCATCAGCAGACGGTTGCGGTTGATGTCGGTGACGGCGCCGTTGGCGCTGAAGAACGCCTGCCGCTGCGTGTCGGTTTTCGGCGAAAGTGAGAGCACGTACTGGTCCAAACTCTTGACGCTGGCGAAGATGCCCTTCACCGCGAGTTCCGACCGCGCGGCGCCGTCCGACCCGCTCCAGATGTCCTCGTAGGTCTGCCGGAGCGCCTTGCGGAGGGCTTCGCGGGCTGGTTGCGTCTCCGGGCCGTACACTTCGAGGGCGGAATCGAGCTGCATCAGCCTCGCGCCCAGCGTCTCAAGTTCGGCTTTCTGCGTCGAGTAGAGCCCATAGGCGGAACC
>NZ_JBAURI010000904.1:0-8742 GCF_049581145.1 Bradyrhizobium sp. | reverse complement strand
AGCCGGGAGAGCGGGACGCGGTCAGCGATGACAGCAATCCAGAACGACGGCGATCCGGCTTTATTCCGCAACACCTAAACACTTATCGTTCACGACCTATTATTATTCCGCAGCGGCCTGAAACGGTCCGAGCTCACCGAGCGGAACGCTGGCCAGCTTGTCCGCCAGCGCGGCGAAATCGGCGGCCACCTGCGCAAAACGCGGTCCCTTCTCCCGTCGTCGCTCGTCCATATAGATCGCGCGGTTGAGCTCGAGCTGGATCGTATGCAATCCGCTGGCCGGATTGCCGTAATGCTCGGTAATGAAGCCGCCGGCATAGGGCTTGTTGCGCCCGGTCGAATAGCCGAGCCCGCTCATGGTGTCCTCGACCACGTCAGGAAGCAGCGACGCGCAACTCGTGCCGTAGCGGTCGCCGATCACCACGTCCGGCCGGCGCGGCTCGTCCCGCGACACCCCGATCGACGGCATCGAATGGCAGTCGACCACGACGACGGTGCCGAACATCTGGTGCACCCGGTTGATCAGCCGGCGCAGCGCGCGGTGGTAGGGCTTGTACAGCGTCTCGATCCGAGACAGCGCGTCGTCGACCAACAGCCGTTCGCGATAGATTTCCTGGCCGTCGCCGACCACGCGCGGGATGGTGCCGAGCCCGCCGGCGACCCGCATCGACCTGGTATTGGCGAAACTCGGCAGCCGTCCGATGAACATCCGCGGGTCGAGCTCGTAGGGCTCCCGGTTCACATCGACATAGGAGCGCGGAAAATGCACCCGGACCACCGCGAAGCCGTGGCCGCTCAGATCGGCGATCAATTCGTCCATGAAGGAATCTTCCGACCGCCGCAGCGTCGGCAGATCGATCCGCGACGCATCCAGGAAATCAACCGGATAGGCCGAGCCGGAATGCGGGGAATTGAAGATGATCGGCGCCCGCCATGCGGAAGGCTCCACGATCTCGAATGGAGGCGACAGTTCGCCATCAAACCGGGTCATCGTCGGGCGCCGTCCCTCACTGATCCGCTGGTCGCGACAGGTCGATTTGGCCAACACAACGGTGCTTTTAGCGGGGTATTGTCGACAATGCCAATCATCCTGCCAAGAGAAAAGTCACGGGAAAAGTCACACGGCCGGCTGGAACCTCTCTGAGATGTTAAGTGGGCCTTCATTGATTTAAGCCGTATTTCGGCCCAGAAATAGCCTTGCGAACGGCCGACCAATGCCTGCCGACCTTCACCCGAAATTTACCCTCAGTCGGGTTAAGTGAATGCTGTGTTCCGCCTCCAATCGGGATTTGACGCCGCTTGCCATGCACAAGATTCTCCTCGCCGAAGACGACAACGACATGCGCCGTTTCCTGGTCAAGGCGCTGGAAAACGCCGGTTTTCAGGTCTCGCCCCACGATAACGGCATGTCGGCCTATCAGCGGCTGCGTGAGGAAGCGTTCGAGATGCTGCTGACCGACATCGTGATGCCGGAGATGGACGGCATCGAGCTCGCTCGCCGCGCCTCCGAGCTCGACCCCGACATCAAGATCATGTTCATCACCGGCTTTGCCGCAGTCGCCCTGAACTCGGATTCGGAAGCCCCGAAGAACGCCAAGGTGCTGTCGAAGCCGGTCCATCTCCGGGAATTGGTCAGCGAAGTGAACAAGATGCTGGCAGCCTGAGAGGGCTGCCATCCGGCTTGGGATGGCGGTCGGGCCTCCTTGCCTGCCCGCGCCGGAGCCGATATACGGACGCCACCTGATATTTTGACCTTTCGGGCACGTAGCTCAGCGGGAGAGCACTACCTTGACATGGTAGGGGTCACAGGTTCGATCCCTGTCGTGCCCACCATCTGCTGCAAGGACTGCGGCGGCCGCTGTTGCGCAGCCGGCCTCCGCCGTCATCAAACATCGAGCCATCGAGGACGTCTCGTTTCTGAGAACGTTTCCTGCCAGGAATTGGGCTCGTGGAAGCTGCAGCAGAAATGGCGCAAGGTCATCCGGACTTTGTCGCTCCCGCTGTTCCAAGGCTGCGTCAATGGCAGTTGGTGGTCCCTCGCGTCTCCGCATCCGTCTCGCGCCGGTCGTGCTTTCGGCGGCCGTCCTTTCGGTCATGGGTGCATTCCGCGCCGCCGCGGCGTCGCCGGAGCCGGACAAGGTGTCGCTCAGCGAATCGACGATCCCCTGGCGCACCGTCAAATACGCGACCGATGCGGACAACGGATTCGTCAGCGGGTCGCTCGACACGACCGCCATCGTTGCACGCAGGTTCAAGAGCTATGTGCTCGAGAACCGTTATCTGAAGGTGACGCTGGTGCCCGGATTTGGCGGCCGCATTCTCTCCATCATCTACAAGCCGACCGGTCATGAAGTGCTCTATCGCGCGGATGTCGGCGTGCCCTATGGGATGAAGGCCGGAAATTTCTACTACGACTGGATGATGGTGTATGGCGGCATCTTCCCCACCTTTCCGGATGCCGAGCACGGCAAGACGTGGTTGAAGCCGTGGGATTTCAAGGTGGTGAGTCGGAGTGCCGACGAGGTGACGGTGGCGATGTCGCTCAAGGACGATTTCGCCTATGCGGCGGCGCCGAGCAAGTTCAGGCCGGGCGCGACCGGCATCGAGGGGACGAGCTATGTCACATTGAAGGCCGGTCGCGCCGCGCTCGATGCGCGCGTGGTGCTGAAGAATCCGCAAGCCAGGCCGATCGACTACGAGTACTGGACCTGCACGACGCTCGCGCCGGGATCGGACCCGAACCATCCCAGAGCGACCGGCGGCGCTGAAATCATCGCGCCGATCGCGGCTTACAGCACGCCGGCATGGTCGGCCAATCTGGCCCGCGGCGATGAGAGCGCAGGCCCCGGCCAGCGCCGGTTCGAGAAACTGCGCCATTTCAGGAACTGGCCGACCATGGGCATCGCCTACGCCGCGCCCGATATGGGCGGGGGGAATTTCTGGGGCGTGATCAATCACGACAATGAGGAGGGGATCATCCGCATTGCCGACAACAGGATCACGCCGGGCCTGAAGATGTGGACCTGGGGATTTCCGTCGCTGACCGACGCGCGCACGGAGCCGAGCGAAGCGCAGCCCTACGTCGAATTGTGGGCGGGCGTGTCGGACCAGTTTTTCCACAGCGCCAGGTTTCCCGCGCGGAGCGAAGTCTCGATTCCGGAAACCTACAGCCCGACCGTCGGCATGAGCAACGTGACGCAGGCCAATGAGCATATCCTGGTCAATCTCGAGACCGACGGCGCCGGCGTGAATCTTCAATTCTTCAGTCTGGAGCCGGCTACGCCGTTGCATATCACGTTGAAACGCGGCGACGACGTCTTGTTCGACAGCGCCGTGACAGCCGATCCGAAAAACGGAAATCGCATGTCCGCGGCCCTGCCATCCGGCAGCAGTGGCCAGCAGGTACGACTGATGATCACGACCGCGGACGGCAAGGAACTGATCGCGGCGGAGACACCGATCAAATAATCCCGGCCGGCCAACGCGCCGCCAATGGTCGCTCACGAGCGATGGATGACGGCCCCCGTTGGTGTCGCAAACCCGTCCAGCGTTCTGATCCGCTTCTCCAGCCACCAGCCGTATTCCGGTGACCAGTCCTCGAAGCGGCGGTTGATGCCGAGATCGTGCGCCCAATGCTGGGCGATGTTCGGGTTGTATTGCGCCTGGCGGCCGACGGCGATGAGATCGGCCTGGCCGTTCTCGAGGATGGTCTCGGCCTGCTGCGCCTCGAGAATGATGCCGACGGCCATCGTGGCAATGTCCGCTTCCTTGCGGACCCGCTCCGCGAACGGAACCTGGAAGCCGAGACTGCGCGGCACTTGCGCGGCCGTCGCCGCGCCCGCGATGCCGCCCGAGGAACAGTCGACCACATCCGCGCCACGCGCTTTCAGCTCGCGCGCGAGCACGACCGTGTCATCCATGTTCCAGCCTTCCTGCGTGCCGTCGACCGACGAGACCCGCACGAACAACGGCATCGCGGCTGGCATTTCACGCCGCACCGCTGCGGCGATCTCGAGCGGCAGCCGCATGCGCCCGTCCCGGTCGCCGCCATATTCGTCATGGCGCGTATTGGAGACCGGCGACAGGAACGAGGCGAGCAGATAGCCGTGCGCCATATGGATTTCGATGGTATCGAAGCCGGCCTTGACCGCGTTATGTGCGGCGCGAGCCCATGTGCCGACCATCGCCCTGCATTCGGCGGTCGTGAGCTGCCGTGGCGTCAGCCAGCCCGGTCCGACCGGCTCGGCCGTCGGTCCGACCGGCTGCCAGTGCTTCGCGCCGGTTTTCAGGTTCTCCTCGGTCAGCGGTCCCATGCCCTGCATCGCGGTCTGCGAGGAGGACTTGCGACCGCCATGCGCGAGCTGAATGCCGATCGCGGTATCCTGCCGCTTCATGAAGGCGATCAACGGCTTGAAACTTTCCACCTGGGCGTCGTTCCAGATGCCGAGATCATGTTCGTTGATGAGGCCGATCTCCTCCACCCCCGTCGCCTCGACAAACACCAGTCCGAAGCCGCCCAGCGCATAGCGACCAAGATGAACCAGGTGAAATGTGCCGCAGGTGTGGCCCAGATCGCAGCGATAATGGACCATGGGCGGCACCACGAGGCGATTTTTCAGCGTGAGCCCGCGAATGTGGAACGGCTGGAAAAGCCTGGGTCGTGCCGCGGCGCCGCCGTGAATTCCGTCGCTCACCTGAGCATCTCCTGACGCATTTGCCTTTTGGCGTCCGAAAGCCGCGGACGATCGGCATGGCTGTCGCATAAGCGGGCTGACGTTGGTGACGACGAACATGGCGTGAAAGTGGAATTGGATCAACTTGACATGATGCGCCGCGTCAAAAGCCCGCATGACGGGATCACACGCACGTCAAACTTTGGGTTGAGCATTCTTCGTCGCGCTATGCGAACGATCAGGCCACGGCTATAGTCCGTCGCAGGCAGGCGAGATCCGAGGTCGAAGCAACCTCGACACGTTTGGGAGTGAGCCAACAACGGTTAGGGAGGAAATCAGATGCCGCTGACCCGTCGTCAAGCGCTGGCGTCCGCTGCCGCAGCGATTGCTGGCACCATCGCCAGGCCCGCGATTGCCGCCAAGGAGCCGATCCGGATCGGCTACCTTCCGGCGCTCACCGGCCCCTCATCATCCACCGGGATCGGGATGAATCGCGGCAGCGAGCTTGCGTTGCGGGAGATCAACGCGGCCGGCGGCATCGACGGCCGGCAGATCGAGCTGATCCTCCGCGACACCCAGAGCGAGCCGACCAAGGCCGTCAATGCCGCAGCCGAGCTGACGCGCGGCGAGAAGGTGAGCGTCGTGTTCGGTCCGGTCAATTCCGGTGAGTCGCTTGCGGTCGTGCCCCTGCTGGCGCGCTCGAACACGCCGCAAATCCATCCATGCTGGGTCGACAGCCTGACCGACCCAGCGAAATATCCGATGTGCTTCCGCAATGCGCCGACCAATCAGCAGATCGGCGACGCCGCCAACCGCTACGTGGTCGACGTGCTCAAGCGCAAGAAGGTTGCGGTCATCAGCGACACCACAGGCTACGGCACCGCCTCGGTCAACGCCTATGTCCCGATGCTCAAGGCGAGGGGCGCGGACGTGATCTACCAGGGCAATATCGATGCCGCCAATCCGGACCTGACGCCCGAAATCCTGCGCATGCGCGACGCCGGCGCCGCGGCGATCATGCCCTGGAGCGTCAATCCCGGCTTCCTCTCGCGCATCATCAATACCCGCGGACAGATGGGCTGGGACGTGCCGATCATAGGCCAGACCACGCTCGGCTCCGGCCAGACGCGGGCCTTGCTGGACAAGCCCGAATACTGGGCCAAGGTCTATCCCAACAATTTCCGCCCGGTCTGCTACACACCCGACGGCAAGCTCACCGACCGCACCACGTCGTTCCTGGACCGTCTGAAGAGCGCCAAGATCGAATTGAGCGACACGCTGTTGTGGTGGGTCGCCGTCGGCTATGACACCCCGCGAATGATTGCCGAGGCGATCCGGAATGTCGGGACCGAACCGCAGCAGATCGTCTCCTATCTCAATAGGCTCAAGGCGTATCCCGGCGTCTACGGCGATATCTCCTTCACGCCCGAACAGCACAACGGCTATCCGGACGAGGAAGTGGTGATGGTCGAGGCCGATTCGCTCAGGAACGGCGCATTCAAGCTGGCTCCGGGTTACTCGGCTTAGGCCTGCGGTTCGATCTCGGCATGGCGCCGGCGACTGGCCGTGACCGGCGCAACCGATACGGAAGGCCGCCCTGCGTCAGGGCAGGCCGCGCGTTTCGAGCTCGCCGATCAACTGATGGATCCGGTCGGCAACGCTGGTGCCGGATCCGTCGAGGCCGAACACCGAGGCCGGACTGTCCTGCTTCGTCAAAAGCGCGGTGCGCGGGCAATGGCCGGCGCCGCAGAGCGACTGCTTGAGCTTTTCGGCTTCCGTGACCAGGCGCGGCGGATCGGCGGTCGACCAGGCGAGCACGATCGGCACATCGACATCGAGCAGGCCCGGCAGCGCCGATCGGTCGGCATATTTGCTCGTGTCCGCGCCGAAATACGACTGCTCGCCGGCGCCGCCATCGGCGCTCGACCAATAGATTCCCGACAGCAGCACTGCGCCGGCCACGTCCGAATCGGTTTCCTGCAATTCCTTGTGCGCCAGGAAGCTCGCGACATGGAACGCGCCGACGTCGTAACCGACCACGACGATTTCGCTGTGATTGCCGCCGAACAGATCGACGTTCTCGTGGACCCACGAGGTCGCGGCGGCAACGTCTCTTGCGCCGGCCGGCCAGCCGGCCTGGGGTGCGAGACGATAGGCGACGTGAACGGCCACCATGCCGTTGCGGACGGCAAAGCACATCGCCTGTTCCAGCAGCGGGTCGCTCGGGTCGCTCTGCGCGCCGTCGGCCGCAAAACTCTTCCCCACCACGAACACCAGCACCGGACGCGGCGTTCCATCCATGGCGTCCGCGGTCGCGACATCAAGCACGTTCTGCTCGCTCTGGCCATATTTCAGCATCCGCGAGAACGCGACGTGCGCGCAGGATGTCGCGGGAGCCGCCGTGGCATCGCCGGGTGACGGAGGAGACGGGGGAGCGTCATCAAGGCCGGTCTTGATCAGATAGGCCCCGAACCGCGGCCCCTCGGCCTTCACACGGCCTGCGGAAGTTCCGGCCATCATCGCCGCCAAAACGCAAACTACAAGACCGGTTTTCATGAACGACGGCTCCGGAACGGGTACGCGATCGGCCCGCGTCTGGGCAATTCGGCGACCTCATTCTGTCGCCGCTCGTGCCCGTCGATCAAGTCGGATCTCGCTTCACGTCTTGGCGATCCTGACCTGCGAGATGCGGCGCCCTCGCGACGGCCCGACGAAGTGCGGCCCTTCGCCGGCACTTTCGCGACGATATGCTGTCCATGGCAAGCGGGCGCTAGTCGTCCGAAGGGCCGGCCGCCTCAAGGCGTCACGCTGGCGCGCTGCACCGCCTGCGGCGCGGTCAGCTGCTTCCAGGTCGAATTGGCCACGTGAACCGGCGAGAACGCCGGACGCTCGACATAGCGGCCGTCGCCGCTTTCGGCGCGAAGCTCGCCGCTCTTCCAGGCGATCCTGCCGCGCGAGACCGTGACGACCGGGGCGCCGGTGCAGCGATAGCCCTCGAACACGTTATAGTCGATCCGGCTGAGCTGGGTCTTGGCGCTGATGGTCTTCTCGGCCTGCGGATCCCACACCACGAGATCGGCGTCGGAGCCGGCGGCGACCGCGCCCTTGCGTGGAAACAGATTGAGGATGCGGGCGATGTTTGCCGACGTCACCGCGACGAACTCTTCCCTGGTCAGCCGCCCGGTGGTGACGCCCGCCGTCCACAACAGCGGCATGCGGTCCTCGAGCCCGCTGGTGCCGTTCGGGATCTTGCGAAAATCCCCCAGGCCCACCCGCTTCTGTTCGGTGGTGAACGCGCAATGGTCGGTCGCGACCACCTGCAGCGAGCCGGATTGCAGCCCGGCCCACAGGCTCGCCTGGTTCGCCTTGTCGCGGAACGGCGGCGACATCACCCGCCGCGCGGCATAGTCCCAATCCCTGTCGTGGTATTCGCTGTCGTCGAGCAACAGATGCTGGATCAGCGGCTCGCCATAGACCCGCTTGCCCGCGGCGCGGGCGCGCGCGATCGCCTCATGCGCCTCGCGGCAGCTGGTGTGCACGATATAGACCGGCGCGCCGGTCATGTCGGCGATCATGATGGCGCGGTTGGTCGCCTCGGCCTCGACCTCCGGCGGCCGCGAATAGGCGTGGCCCTCCGGCCCGGTGACGCCGCGCGCCAGCAGCGCGTCCTGCATCAAAGCGACGACGTCGCCATTCTCGGCATGGACCAGCGGCAGCGCGCCGAGATGGGCGCAGCGCGCGAACGAGTTGTAGAGCTCGTCGTCATTCACCATCAGCGCGCCCTTGTAGGCCATGAAATGCTTGAAGGTGTTGATGCCGTAGGTCTTGACCACGATCTCCATCTCGTCGAACACCTGCTTCGACCATGAGGTCACCGCCATGTGGAAGCCGTAGTCGCTGGCCGCCCGCTCGGACTTGCGCCGCCAGTCCTGGTAGGCCGCCAGCATCGACTGGCCGGGATCGGGGATGCAGAAATCCACCACCATGGTGGTGCCGCCGGTGAGTGCGGCCTTGGTGCCCCATTCGAAATCGTCGGCCGAGACGCTGCCCATGAACGCCAACTCGAGATG
>NZ_JBAURI010000903.1:0-1533 GCF_049581145.1 Bradyrhizobium sp. | reverse complement strand
ACGGAAGATCGATCCGAGACTAACTCTTGTCGCGGAAATACGGTTCGACCGGACCGTGCACCTTGATCGTCAGGGGATTGCCGTAGCGGTCCTTGGCGTTGCCGGCGGTCACGCGCACCCAGCCCTCGCTGACGCAATACTCCTCGACATTGGTCTTCTCGGCACCCTTGAAGCGGATGCCGACATCGCGCGCCAACACATCCGCATTGTAATAGGGGCTGTTCGGATCGACCGACAGCCGGTCCGGCAGCTCCTCGCTCATCGCGCTTGGCTCAGCATTGGTCTCGGTCTTGTCGTTCACAGCAGCGCCTCGATTTCTTTCTTGATGGCTTCCGGCTTCGTGGTCGGCGCATGGCGGCCGACCACGTGGCCCGACCGGTCGACCAGGAATTTGGTGAAATTCCATTTGATGGCGGAGCCGAGCAGGCCCGACTTCTCACTTTTCAGATATTGGTAGAGTGGATGCGCCTTGACGCCATTGACGTCGATCTTGTCGAACAGAGGAAAGCTGACGTCGTATTTGCTCGCGCAAAACTCGGCGATCGCCTGGGCGTCGCCCGGCTCCTGGCCGCCGAACTGGTTGCAGGGAAAGCCGAGCACGGAAAAGCCGCGCGGGGCAAGCTCGCGATGCAACGCCTCGAGCCCTTGATATTGTGGCGTGAACCCGCAGGCGCTCGCGGTATTGACGATCAGCAACACCTGGCCCTCGAACCGTTTCAGCGGCACGTCTTCGCCGGAAAGCGATGTGGCCGTGAAATCGTAGACGTCAGGCATGCTCTACCTTCGATCCGGTTCGCTTCGTTCTAACTCAAAGGATCGATCGGCGACGGCGGCACGCCGCCCGCCTCGATCGCCTCGCCTGCGGCAAAGCACAAATCCTCACGGAACCGGCCGGAAACCACCTGGACGCCGACGGGCACGCGGCCGGCCAACCCGGTGGAGACCGTTAGCCCAGGCAGCCCCATGAAGGGAATAGCGATTTGCGGCATTTGCGCCTCCCAGACCCGGGCAAAGCAGACATCATCCTTGCGGTCCAGTTGGTCCGGGAACGGCAGTTCGCCGGACACCGGGATCAGCAGCACCGCGTAGTTTTCGAGAAACTGCAGCCACTGCCGCGACAACGTCGCACGCCGGGTCAGCGCCTTGGAAAAAGCCGCCGCATCGAACGGAAATACCTTGCTCCGGTTGCCGCGCAGGCAGGCCAGCGCGCCCGGATCGCCTTCGCGCTCGGCGGTTTCGAGTTGCGCCTCGTAGAAATCGCCGAGCCAGAGCTTGGTCTGCAAATCGGCGGGCTCGCGCATCGGCGGGGTATCGGCGATCTCCTCCACCGTCCAGCCGGCACGTTGCAGCCGCTTGCCGGCATCGGCGACTGCGGCCTTCACCTCCGGCGCGGTCCTGAGGCCGTCGGGCTCCAGGCACAAAGCCGCCCGTTTCGGCATCGCGGGCCCCTCGAGCGGCGCCGGCACCCACCAGGGGTCGCGCACATCGCGGCCGGACATGGCCGCCAGCGCCAGCCGAAGGTCGCCGATGGTC
>NZ_JBAURI010000902.1:0-1608 GCF_049581145.1 Bradyrhizobium sp. | reverse complement strand
TGCTGCGCCAGGCGGTCCTTGTAGGCGGTATTGACCTCGTAGCGGTGGCGATGTCGCTCCGAAATCTCGGTGGCCTGATAGATGTCGGCGACGCGGCTGCCGCGCTGAAGCAAGGCGGGGTAAGCGCCAAGCCGCATGGTGCCGCCAAGATCGCCGTTGAGCCCGCGCTTCTGCAACTCGTTGCCCTTCATCCATTCGGTCATCAGGCCGACGATCGGCTCGCGCGTGGCGCCGAATTCGGTCGAGTTCGCGTCCTCGATGCCGCACAGGTTCCGCGCCGCCTCGATCACCGCCATCTGCATGCCGAAGCAGATGCCGAAATACGGCACCTGACGTTCGCGCGCGAACTGCGCGGCGCGGATTTTGCCGCCGGTGCCGCGCTGACCAAAACCGCCCGGGACCAGGATGCCGTCGACGTGTTCGAGATACGGCGCCGGATCCTCGTGCTCGAACACCTCGCTCTCGATCCAGTCGAGATTGACCTTGACCTTGTTGGCGATGCCGCCGTGCGAGAGCGCTTCGATCAGCGATTTATAGGCGTCCTTCATGCCGGTGTATTTGCCGACAATGGCGATGGTCACATCGCCTTCGGGATTGCGAATGCGGGCGTCGATGTAGTCCCAGGTCGCGAGATCGGGCTCTGGCGGTGATTCAATGCCGAACGCGGCCAACACCTCTCCGTCCAAACCACCGGCGTGATAGGCTTGCGGCACGGCGTAGATGTTGTCGACGTCGAGCGCCTCGATCACGGCGCTCTCTCGCACGTTGCAGAACAACGCCAGCTTGCGCCGCTCGCTCTCGGGGATCGGCCGGTCGGAGCGGCACAGCAGAATATCGGGCTGAATGCCGATGGCGCGGAGTTCCCGCACCGAGTGCTGGGTCGGCTTGGTTTTTAGTTCACCCGCGCTCGGGATATATGGCATCAGGGTGAGGTGGATGTAGACAGCGTGGTTTCGCGGCAGGTCGTTGCCAAGCTGACGGATGGCTTCGAAGTACGGCAGGCCCTCGATGTCGCCGACGGTGCCGCCGATCTCGCACAGCACGAAGTCGAAGCCCTCGTTGCCGTCGCGGATGAAATCCTTGATGGCGTTGGTCACGTGAGGAATGACTTGGATGGTGGCGCCGAGATAGTCGCCGCGACGCTCCTTGGCGAGGATGTCCTGGTAAATGCGGCCGGTGGTGATGTTATCGGTGCGGATCGCCGGGCGGCCGGTGAAGCGCTCGTAGTGGCCAAGGTCGAGGTCGGTCTCCGCGCCGTCGTCGGTGACGAAGACCTCGCCGTGCTGGTAGGGCGACATCGTACCCGGATCGACGTTGAGATAGGGATCGAGCTTGCGCAGGCGGACGGTGTAGCCGCGCGCCTGCAGGAGCGCGCCGAGAGCCGCCGAAGCCAGACCCTTGCCAAGCGAGGAAACCACGCCGCCGGTGATGAAGATAAACCGCGCCATGGGACTTTACATCTAACCGATCGCAGATGATTCGGCGAGGAGGATTTTCCGAGACCGCGCACCCCCCGCCCCGGCGGGTGTGATCGGTAGGCCGGCGTGCGCCCGCTCGCCACGCGCGAGACTCTGGGCCGGATAGCGGAGGGTCCCCGCAGCGATCATG
>NZ_JBAURI010000901.1:0-2821 GCF_049581145.1 Bradyrhizobium sp. | reverse complement strand
GTTCTGCGGCTTGAACGGCCGGACCTTCAAGCCGCGCAGCGTTAGCGCGCGGGCAAGCCCGGCAACGATGAGCGACTTGCCCACGTCCGAGCCGGTGCCCTGGAACATCAGCGCGCGGGCCGGCATGTTTTAGAACTCGATACCAGGCTGCGCCTTCACGCCGGCGGCGAAATGATGCTTGACCAGCGTCATCTCGGTGACGAGGTCGGCGATGTCGATCAATTCCTGCTTGGCGTTGCGGCCGGTGAGCACGACATGGGTCAGCGGCGGCTTCGAAGTTTGCAGGAACGCGACCACCTCGTTGATATCAAGATAATCGTAGCGCAGCGCGATGTTGATCTCGTCGAGCACCACCATGCGCAGGCTGGAATCGCCGATCAACTGCTTGGCTTTCTCCCAGCCGGCCTGCGCGGCCGCGATGTCGCGGGCGCGGTCCTGGGTTTCCCAGGTAAAACCTTCGCCCATGGCGTAGAACTGGCAGAGCTCGCCGAAATGGGTCGTCAGCAGCCGCCGCTCGCCGGTATCCCAGGCGCCCTTGATGAACTGCACCACCGCGCAGGGAAAACCATGCGCGACGCAGCGCATGATCATGCCGAACGCGGAGGAGGATTTGCCCTTGCCCGCACCGGTATGGACGATGATCAGGCCCTTCTCGCCGCTCTTCTCCGCCATCAGCCGGTCGCGCGCGGCCTTCTTCCTGGCCATCTTCGCGGTGTGCCGGACTTCATCGGCGACATCGTGTTCGGGAACCATTCAAGACACTCCTTCGGCTTGACAAGTCCCAAGCTTGGGCAAATGGTGGCCCAGTGTTGGTTCCTGTCCTATGACAGGCGAAGAGGGAATGCGATAGGCTCGAAGCCCCGAAAAAGGATCGAGCCCGAAAAGCAGCCGCCCCCGCGACCGTGACCGGAGAGATCCCCACTCGCCACTGACCGAGAGGTCGGGAAGGCGGGGATCGGAGGAGAAATCCTGCTCCGCAAGCCGGGAGACCTGCCAGCACAGTGGATTTTGACCGGCGGACGGGGTGTTTTCCGCGACGGGGAGCGAACCCGTGCGCCGCGCAGGTTCGTCCGCCTCATCACCTCCCGCCGAAACGTTTGAGGGGTCGATGGCCGCAACGCTTCATGTCTGTATCACCTGCCGCGCCGGCCAGACGATCGTGGAAGGCGAGCCGACGCCTGGCGCGCGGCTGCGCGATGCGATTCTCGAAGTGGGCGTGCCGCCCGACGTGAACCTCGTGCCCATCGAGTGCCTGTCCGCCTGCAGCCAGGGCTGCTCGGTTGCGCTCAGCGCCCCCGGGCGGTGGTCTTATGTCTACGGACGATTGTCGGAAGCGAACGCCAAAGACGTGGTCGCGGGTGCCGCCGCCTATGCGGCAGCGCCGGATGGCCTGGTGCCGTGGCGCGCGCGGCCGGACATCTTCCGCAAGCAATCGCTGGCGCGTATTCCCCCGATCAACCTGCTGCCGGAGGCCGCCGAATGAGTTCGCTCGCCAAGATTCCCGTGACCGTGATCACCGGCTTTCTCGGATCCGGCAAGACCACGCTGATCCGCCACCTCATGACCAATGCCAACGGCAGAAAGCTCGCCGTGCTGGTCAACGAGTTCGGCAGCGAGGGCGTCGACGGCGACATCCTCAAAGCCTGCGCGGATGCCAATTGCCCGGAGGAGAACATCGTCGAACTCGCCAATGGCTGTATCTGCTGCACCGTGGCCGACGATTTCATCCCGACCATCGAAAACCTGCTCGCACGCAAGGTGCGGCCGGATCACATCCTGATCGAGACCTCCGGGCTTGCGCTGCCAAAACCGCTGTTGAAGGCGTTCGACTGGCCCGAGATCCGCTCGCGCATCACGGTCGACGGCGTCATTGCGCTGGCGGACGCCGAAGCCGTCGCCAACGGCCGTTTTGCGCCGAACCCTTTGGCCGTCGAGGCGCAACGCGCTGCCGACCAGAGCCTGGATCACGAAACGCCGCTGTCGGAGGTGTTCGAGGATCAGATCTGCTGTGCCGACATCGTGCTCTTGACCAAGGCGGACCTTGCCGGCGAGGCCGGGCTTGCGGCGGCGAAGCGCGCCATCATGGCCGAGACGCCACGTGTCGTTCCGATGCTCGCGGTCACCGACGGCGCCATCGATCCGCAGCTGATCCTCGGCCTCAACGCGGTCGCCGAGGATGATCTCGACGCGCGCCCCTCGCATCACGACAGTGACGACGACCACGAACATGACGATTTTGCCTCCGTGGTGGTCGAGCTTCCCGAAGTGACCGACATCGAGGCCCTGGTTCGCGCGATCGGCCGGCTGGCCCGCGAACAGAACGTGCTGCGCGCCAAGGGATATCTCGCGGTCGCAGGAAAACCGATGCGGCTGCTGGTGCAGTCGGTCGGCGAGCGCGTGCGGCATCAGTTCGACCGGCCGTGGGGCAGCGCGCCGCGCCGATCGAAACTGGTCGTGATCGGCGAGCGCGGCGACATCGACGAGGCTGCGATCAGGGCAGCACTTGATATCTCGGGGCTTGATATTTCAGGACTGGTCGTCTGATGCACGTCGTCTTTCGCGAGAGTCATGGCCTGGAGGAGACCGCGACACCGGTCGACCTGGCGCAGGATCCCGCCGATCTCGTGGTGCTGTCGTTCTCCGATAGCGATCTCGCCGCGTTCGCGGCTGGATGGCGGCGCGGTCGCGCCAGCCTGCCGTCGCTGCGGCTCGCCAATCTGGCGTCGCTGCGCCATCCGCTGTCGGTCGACACTTACCTGGAACGCACGCTCGCCCACGCGCACGGCATCATGGTGCGGCTGATCGGCGGCGAATCCTATTG
>NZ_JBAURI010000900.1:0-3553 GCF_049581145.1 Bradyrhizobium sp. | reverse complement strand
GATGAGGATCGCGGATAGCTCGTTGACTTCCAGCCATTGCCGCAATGCCTCGGCCATCAGCCACCCGATCTTGATTTGAAGCCGGCCCGCGAGGCAGGCTATCAAGCCAGGGGCCCGTCGTCCCACCCTCCCGCCAGGATTTGCCGGGTTTCCGATTCGCCCGGCCCGAGGCCTTGGCCAGCGAGCCGGCGGAGTCAGTTCGTCAAGGAGCTATCATGGAATCTCTGAAAACCCAGGGCATCAGCCTGCCACGGCTGGGGCTCGGCACCTATCGCATGCAGGGGGACGTCTGCCGCGCCGCGGTCGAGAGCGCGCTTGCACTCGGCTATCGCCATATCGACACCGCGGAAATGTATGCCAATGAGGAGGCGGTCGGCGCCGCGATCGCTGCGGCCGGCGTTCCGCGCGCCGAGCTTCATGTCACGACCAAGGTCTGGCACGAGAACCTCGCCCCCGAAGCGCTCCGCCGCGCCTTTGACACCAGCCTGAAGAAGCTCCGGCTCGATCGCGTCGATCTCTATCTGGTGCATTGGCCGTCGCCGAGCATGAACCTTCCCGCGGTCATGGAGACCTTGATGAAGCTGAAGCAGGAGGGCCGGACCCGGGCCATCGGCGTCGCCAATTTCACCGTGGCTTTGTTGAAGCAGGCGGTCGAGGAGATCGAGGCGCCGATCGCCTGCAACCAGATCGAATATCACGTGATGCTCGACCAGACCAAGGTGAAGGCCTATCTGGCGGCCAAATCGATTCCGCTGGTGGCCTATTGCCCGCTGGCGCAAGGCCGCGCGGCCTCGAACGACACGCTGATCAGAATCGGCAAAAAGCACGATGCCGCCGCAGCGCAGGTCGCGCTGAAATGGCTGCTCGACCAGGACGGCGTTGCCGCCATTCCGAAGGCTTCGCGGGCCGAGAGCCAGAAGGCCAATCTCGATGCGCTGAGCGTGACACTCGATGACGACGACCGCAAGGCCATCGCGGCCCTGCCGAAGGACCAGCGTCTTGTCAGCCCGGGCTTTGGCCCGGCTTGGGATTGAGACGGGCGAAGCTGCCCTCGGTCTACCTCTCACCGCGAGCGGGGCGAGGTAGACCGAGCCGCCAGCCGCTACTCCACGATCGCCTGATACACCAGCGCGTTGATCTTCTGGCGATAGTGCCAGCGGATCGGGCCGGGCGCGGCGGAGAGATAGACCACCACGAGCTCTTCCTTCGGGTCGACCCACCAGTCGGTACCGCTGGCCCCGGGCCAGGAGAATTGGCCGACCGAGCCCATCAGGCGCACCACGCCGGGCGTCGTCCGCACCGCGAGCCCCAGACCAAAACCGTAATCGGCGCGGGTCGGATCGGCATTGCCGATCAGGTTCTTGATGTTCGGTCCCAACTGGTCGGACAGCATATAGGCGACGGTCCTGGGGCCGAGCAGCCGGGTTTCGCCAAGACGTCCACCATTCATCAGCATGGTTGCAAAACGCAGATAGTCGGCCGCCGTGGACGCGGCACAGCCGCCGCCGCAGTCGAACTTGATCGGCTGGGTCAGCTCCGGACTGCGCGCCTGCGGCCTGCCGGTGTCGGGATCGGCCGGCAACGGCTTGGCGTAGCGCGCAGCCTTGTCCGGGGAAACCGCAAAGCCGGTATCGGTCATCCCCAGTGGGGCAAACAGACTGGCCTGCAGATAGTGTCCGAGCGACTGGCCGGTGATCTTCTCGATCACGAGGCCCGTCAGATCGAGCCCGAAGCCG
Source organism: Bradyrhizobium sp. (assembly GCF_049581145.1). Classification (GTDB taxonomy): domain Bacteria; phylum Pseudomonadota; class Alphaproteobacteria; order Rhizobiales; family Xanthobacteraceae; genus Bradyrhizobium. Next base: position 1,817 of record NZ_JBAURI010000900.1, on the reverse strand, counting down.
TAGTCCCACACCGTCGCCGGCTGGTACAGCAGAGGCAATGACGAGAGCTTGTCGACGAAAGCCGCGCCGTCATACGCGCGCACGGCATCCGCGCTGCCGGCCGGGTACATCTTGTGCACCAGCGTCGTGCCGCGGCCGCCATAGATCAGGCCTGAGGTGTGGCGCAGGAGGTCCTGGATCGTGATCTGGCGGTTGGCCGGCACGGTCTCCGCAGTCGGCTCGCCATTGTCGCGCACGGCGACGCGCATATTGGCGAATTTCGGAAAATATTTGGCAAGCGGATCGTCGATCAAGAGCTTGCCCTGCTCATACAGCATCAGCGCGCCGACGGTGGTCATCGGCTTGGTCATGGAGGCGATGTTGAAGATGGTGTCGGTCGTCATCGGCAGCCCTGCCGCCTTGTCGCGCCAGCCATAGGCGTTGAACAGCACAAGCTTGCCGTGGCGCGCGACGGCGACGACCGCGCCGGGAATCCGGCCCGCCTCGATGTCGGCCTTCAATGTCGTCTCGATCCGCGCCAGCCGCTCGCTGGAGAAGCCGACCTCTTCGGGTTTTGCGCGCGGCAAGGGATCCTCGGCCAAAGCTTCGGTCGAGGCTCCGGTGGCCGAGGCTATGCAGGCGGACAGGCAGAGCGCGCCTGCCAGCATTCTGGTTGACACCATGGATATCTCCGGTTCGGGCGCTTGCTCCCGCCCTGTTGTTGAGGGCCGACCCTTAGGCCAAGCCGCGGACCGACGCCAGCCGCGTTTCACGATGCCGGCTTCTCGCATTTGTGCTGCGCCGGCGTCGGCTTGCCGTCGGCGGTGAACTTGCCGTTCTTGATGGTGTACTGCTTCTTGTCGTTGCGATTATACATCGCGCGCAAGGTGCCGTCCGGCTGCATCATCAAACCGTATTCGCGGGTCTGCTTCACCGAGGCATAGAAGACTCGCAGGTTCAGCATGCCGTCCTTGCTGACCGTGGCCGAGATCACCTTGCCTTCATCCTTGGCGTCGCCGAAGTCGCGCCGGTTGATGACGTCGGCGCCCTCGATTTCATAATCCAGCACCGCGCCCTTGTCGTGGTCGGGCGGCAGCGCGCAGTCGAGTGACCATGGGCCGATCAAGCCCCATTGGCTCAGCTCATTCGCCATGCTGTCCTGCGCCGCCGCCGGCCAAGCGAGCGTCATCGCAACAATCACTACCGGCGCCAGCCGGCCGCATCGTCCGCTCACCCCAGCAACCTCCGCCTTTCCCGATGACGACAGGCGGCAGTCTAGCATGCCGGCGGACCGGCCGGATCATCGGGTGACCGGCGCGCCATCGATTTGATCCGCATCAATGCGATCCGCCGTCGGGCTCGACGACGATGTCCGCGCAGGGGAACGCACATGGACCACAAGCCAGCACAACCGGAGGCGGGTACCTCGCCGCGTTTTTCAGGGCGCGCCGCGCCGCCTGGCCGTCCTGCATTGCCATACTCCGAAAACGAATTTCTCGTCCGGCTCGGGGATCGCGTCCGCACGACGCGCCAGCTCCGCGACATGTCGCGCCGCGAACTGGCCCGCAGGTCCGGCATTTCTCAGCGGTACATCGCCCAGATCGAGGCCGGCAAGGGCAATGTGTCGATCGTGCTGCTGCTGCGTATCGCGCACGCGATCCGCAGCGATTAGCCCCGCCAAGTGTCGCGGAAGCCGTATCCAGGGGAGGCGTCGTTGGGACGGATTGTTCTTGCCGCCAAGGTCACCCATGTGCCGTCGCTGATGCTGTCGGAGGCCGACGGTAGTCCGCTGCGCGCGGCGCGGGCGGGCGCGGTTGCCGCGCTGCGCGAGCTTGGCC
>NZ_JBAURI010000899.1:0-13111 GCF_049581145.1 Bradyrhizobium sp. | reverse complement strand
GCCCTGCTAGATCGAAGCCACGAGCGACTCGAAACGCCTCCATTGGACTTCCTTCGAATAACGGCTCGATATCATGTCATGGCCCGCCTGTGCTATTGTTGTTCGCTCACCGGCGGCCGCCAGGTGGCTCCTGATCTGCTCGACGGCCTGCTGCGGCGTCGCATAGGTCGTGATGGTCTCGCCGTTCACCATGCCTTCCGGATAGTTGCCCTGATCCGACAACAGCAGCGCTCCGCTTCCCAGCGCCTCGAAACAACGCATATTGCCGCGATCGGCGCCCGCCATGTCGATCGCGCCGTTCAGCACGATCTTGGCCGCGGACAGCACCTCGTAATAATCGCGTCCGAACACCGGCTGGCGCGTCACCACCCGGATCGGCCGTGGCCGGCGATGTTTCGCGAGCGGCAGCAACTGTCCAAAAGGCGATTCTGCAAGCCGGCACAGCCGCGACCGATCCAGATGGTAGACCACATTGATCTCGCCGGACAGCCTCGCCACCGCCTCCAGCACCGCCGCCCGCTGCTGGTGGTGGCGCGAGTAGCCGCCGACGAACAGCACGTCGACCGGCCGGTCGCGGCGGCCCGCAAACGGCTCCAGCGCGGGATCGTAGGCCGGAAAGAAATAGTCCGTGCGGCAACCCTGCTGTTTCAACCTGTCCAGGATCGAGGGGAAGTTGCAGACCACCAGGTCATAGTCGGCCAGCGGCGCGTTGCGGAACGGCGCGGCGTGCCAGGCAATCGTCGTCTTCACGCAACCGGGCAGGCTCTTAATGAAGTCGCGATCCCATCCCGTCGCGTCGACGTTATAAAATACCTCGGTCCGGTGCGCCTCGATCTGCGCCTTCAGGATGTCGTCTGCCGAGGCGCGCGACGGCAGGCCTTGCTCGCGCGCCCAGACGCGCTGCATCTCGATGTCGTCGCCATTGGCAAAAAAGGCCCATTCGGCGGCCTGCTCGACCGGCAACAGGGTATGGGCCGCCGCCTCGCGGAAATCGAGAAACGCCCTGATCTGGTCGGCAAACCGGCAATGGCTCCTGGTCAGTTCGCGAATTTTGGGACGGAGCGAGGGATAGTATCTGGAATTCTGGAAAAGCCTCACAGGCTGTCTATCCCGGCGATGCCAACATGGCCAAAGCCCTAGCCCAATTTCCGGTCATTCTCAACGTGGCGGCGCGGCTTTTTGCCCCCTGCGCGCGGCGAAAACCGGCCGTTCGACGATGGCGCCCTCCGCCCCGGAATTGGCTCTTGGCAAACTAGCCAGGCAGCGCTGCGATGAGCCGTACGCGAAGCGGCCGATGCGCCAGCGGGCTTGCGATCAGCGCCACGGCCAGCAGCCAGACCGCGCATTCGATCGCAAAGTGCAAGAGCCCGGTTCCCGGTGCGACATCCCGGATCACGACGCCAAGCGCCGCCCCGGAAGCTACGATCGTCACCATCATCACCGCCAGCAGCAGGACGTATCGCAGCGGATGCCGCAAGGTCTCGCTCAGGATGACGAATGACAGAATGCCCGACTGTGCGATCAGATCGCTCGCGATCAGCGCGATGGCGGCGCCGAGCGGACCCAGCCGCGGGATCAGCAGGAATGACATAACCAGGAAGATCACGAGCTGAGTGGACTTCGTCCACAGCAGCAGGCTGCCGCGATTGCTGTAATTGGCATAGCTGAGCGCCAGGATCGCGGGCGCAGCGATGCATGTGCCGAGCAGTAGCGTGATCGTCAGCATCGCATTGGTGGGAATCGCGCCATGGGTCCAGATCGCGAAGAAATCCGGCCAGAAGGCCAGAAGGCCGGCCGTGGTACCGCTCGCAAACAGCACCAGGATCGTCGATCCCCGCGCGTAGAGCCGTTGCAGGCTGTCGCGCGCGCCAATCGCATGGTCGTGGCCGAGTTCGGCCGCAAGCGGCAGCGTCATCTGGTAGCACAGCCCGCGCAACAGATTGGCGATGGTGCGCGTCAATCCCCATTGCGCAATCGCGATGCGGTCCGAGACGAAGATCCCGATCAGCAGGACCGAGAGATAGGCAAGCCCGACTTCGGCAAAATTCATCACCGAAAACGGAAAGGCACCGACAAATTGGCCGACGGTCCAGCGCCAGGAAATCCTGCTCGTTCTGCGGCGGAGATGGCCGAGGAAGGGAAACTGCCGCCGCACGTCGACGAACAGGATGAAGATCGCGGTCGCGATCTGTCCGGCGACGAAAGCAAGCACGACGACCAGCAGGCTGCCGGTCGCGACCACGCCGACAATCTGCCCGATCTGCCCGATCGCGGTTCCCACCGCCTGAACGCGCACGATCCGCCCGTAGAGCCCGCGGGCACGGTAAAGCGCGCTCGGCAGATTGCTCGGCAACATGACAACCGAGCCCAGCACCATGATGACGAAAGCGATGTCGAAGTCCGCTTCCGCCGGAAATCCGAGCAGGCGGGAGGGTGTCACCAGCGCGCATATCCCAAGCACCACGATGGCAAGCAGCAGGGTGAAGCAGACGAAAAGCTGGAATATCGCTCCGTAGTAGCGGCTGCTGCGGCGATCGCAGCCGCTCTTCGACTTGAAGGCGAGGAAGCGGTTCAGCGACCAGGCGTGCAGGCCGGCATCCGCCGCCAGCACGAGACTGCCGGCTGCAAAAATCGTCAGCCACGCGGACAGGGTGTCGCTCGACCAGTATTTCAGGAACAGCGGAATCAGGACGATCTGCTGCGTCAGCGCAAGCAGCAACTGCATCACATTGGCCGACCATCCGCCAAAGATGCGACGCGCGCGGCTCGAACTCAAAAGCGGCACGATACCTCGCTAGGCCTGCTTTTTCTGCGGCGATCGGCAATTTTCACGCGGCGATGGCCTCGGCGTCAAACACCCGCGGGCTCCGAGCGAAGCATGCCTCAAGGCGATCGCGCAATATGGACATCGGCCCTCGGGTTCGGGTACGGATACAAGCCTTATTGTGCCGTGCGGGATCAGACAAGAGGCCAATGCAAAGGTCCGGACTTGGCTGATTTGTGAGGACACCTGCTAGAATGCTGTTCGACCGCAAAAATGGCTCTTCGGCAGGACTGCGCGCACGCACCGGCTGTTGTGACGTGACGCCGCGCGACCGTCCGCTCCGCCTCGCCGGCTATCATCTGCGCGAGGCGCCGGTCGCCGCGGTGCTCGATCCGATCGAGGTCTCCGTCCTGCTCTTGGAATGTGGCGAGCAGCGCTGCCTGATTTTCAGCTTCGACCTGATGCTGGTCGGGTCGGAACTGCAGGATCTGATCCTGGCAAGACTCGGGGAATTGGGATTTGCGCCGCACGAATTGGTGCTGCTGGCCTCGCATACCCACAACGCGCCGGCCACTGATCAGGCCTGCCATCGCCTGGGCATACCGGACGATGGGTTTGTCGAGGACACCGCGCGCGCTACCGAAGACCTTGTCCGTCGCCTGCTGCGCCAACCGGCTTGCGAGGTCGAGGTCGAAATCTTTCGAGGACTGCTCGATCATTCCATCAATCGACGCCGCTTCTGGCCATACCCGACCATCGGACGGATGCATGGGTTCAAGCTGAGAAGCGTCGTCTTTTCGCCGAATCCGTCGGGCCCGAGGGACGAGCAGGCAACGGTCGTGCTGCTTCGCAAGACAGGTGACGGCGAGGCGCTGGGCGTGATCTGGCACTACACCTGTCACCCGACCGCGGTCGTTCCCGACAGCGTCATCAGTTCCGACTATCCGGGCGCGGTGCGCGACATGCTGCGCCAGCGCTTCGGCCAAATTCCATGCGTGTTCGCGCAGGGCTTTTGCGGCAACATCAGGCCGAATATCGCCCCCTCGCCACAGAAGTTCACACTGCGCGAGCGGTTCCAGAAACTCATCCGCGTCGTGGTGTTCGGCAATCTGTTTCCGATTCTCGCCGCCGGGGACTGGATCATCTGGAGCAAGAGTCTCGCCGCAGGCGTCGACAGAATCGTGACCGGTAATGCCGCCAGGACGTTGGCGCCCGCGCGCCTGAAAACGGGTATGGCGAGCATTCCGCTCGGCCAGTTCTTCACCGGCAAGACGCCGAACAAACGGCTGACGGCCCAGATCATCCAGATCAGCAATGCGCTCGAGATCGTGGCGCTGTCGGCGGAGCCGACCGTGGAGTGGGAATGCATTCTCGACGAGGTCATTCCCGCGCTGCCTGGGACGTGTCGCCTCTATGTCGGGTATCTGGGGGCGCTCTACGGCTATCTTCCGACCGATGCGCAGGTGCGCGAGGGCGGCTATGAGGTCGAGGGATTTCAGCCGCTGTTCGGACTGTCCGGCCATTTCGAACCGGATCTGATCGGGCCGGCCGTCGTGGCCTGCGTGAAAGGTGCATTCGAGGATCTGGAGCGCAGCAAACCGCCCGTGATAGAAGGAGCTTCGCGTCCGTCGCCATGAGGCTTGCAGGATTTCGATGACCGCTCCGCTCGCGAGCCGCAGTTTCGGCCTGGACGATCAAATCGCGTTCGCAACGCTGTCGTCGGACTGGAATCCGATCCATCTCGATCAAGCGTTCGCGCGGCGCACCCAGGCCGGCGCACCGATCGTGCACGGCATTCACAATCTCGCCTGGGCGGCTGATGCCGTGCTGCGCACCTTTCCGATCGCGGTCGCCAACATCCGCGCCAGATTCCTGCAGCCGCTCTACCTCGACGAAGCCGCCTCCGTTCAAATTCGACAGCGCACCGACCGGCAGATCGAGTTCGAGGTGGTCACAGCCGATGTCGTCGTGGCGCTGGTCAAGCTGACATCGGAGCCTGGAAAGAAGATCGCGAAGATCGAACCTCGAGCCATCCCGGCCGCGCCGCTGAGCGCGCCTGCCGATCTCTCGCTCGAGCAGTTGGCCGGTCGGGCCGGCGCGGTCGCCATGCCCTACGACGACGTGCGATCGCTGTTTCCGGCGCTGACCGATGCGATCGGACTTAACGGGGCCAAGGCGCTGCTGGCAACCTCCGGGATCGTGGGCATGGCTTGCCCGGGATTGCACTCGCTGTTTGCCGGGCTCGACATCAACTTCGGCGCGAGCGAGGATCAGGACGGCACCTTGGCTTACGCGGTCCGAAAGCTCGACACCCGCTTCCGGTCGCTGCAGATCGATATCGCCGGCGGCGGCGCGGCGGGCCGGCTGGAGGCGTTTTCACGCCCCTCGCCGCCGCGGCAGCCCGGCATGGCCGAGATAGCTCCCCACATCAGCGGCAGACCGTTTGCCGGGCAACGGACTCTCGTGATCGGCGGCTCCCGGGGTCTCGGCGAGGTCACTGCGAAGATCATCGCCGCGGGCGGGGGACGTGTCGTCATCACCTACAGGAATAGCGCGCACGAGGCCGAACGTGTCGCGGCCGACATCGCCGCGTCCGGCGAACATTGCGACGTTCGGCGTTATGATGCGCTGTCGCCGCCGCACGAGCAGCTAACCGGGCTGGAGCCGATCGATTGCTGCTATTATTTCGCGACGCCGAAGATATTCCTGCGCAGGTCCGCACGCTATGAACCGGACCGGCTGCGCCATTTCCTGAGCTTCTATGCCGACGGCTTCTACGATCTCTGCGCGGCGCTGGCGGCGGGCGCGGCGCGGCCGGTCGCGGTGTTCTATCCCTCGACGGTTGCAATCGAGCAGGGCCTCGGCACGACTGCCGAATACGCGATGGCCAAGGCCGCCGGCGAGACCCTGGCCGGCCATCTCGGTCAATTCATGCCGAACATTGCCGCGCTCACCCGCCGCCTGCCACGAATCCTGACCGACCAGACCGCGACCGTCGGCGTCGCCAGCACCGACAACGCGTTGGACGTGCTGCTTCCCATCGTCTATCAAGTGCAACAGATGGCGCGGCAAGAGCCCGCGCCGCCCGGCTGACGATCGGTCTTCCGATTGATCGCTCCAGCACGCAACCGATTCGCCATCACCATTTCGCATCGCCATCATGTCACGCGTCGTCCGCAGTGCCGTCAAGCGCCTGGCCCAGAAGGTTCTGGGCGAGAGCGACGTGCGCGGCCTGATGCGCAAACGCAAGCTGTGGCTCGAGAAGAAAATCTATCGGCAACCGGTCGCGATCGCCGAATTGCGCCAGCAATTGACCGACCTGGGCGCGACGCGCGGCCGCACGCTCTGGGTCCAGTCGTCGTGGAACGAATTCTACAACGTGCCGCTGCGACCGAGTGAAATGATCGACCTGCTGCGCGACATGCTCGGGCCCTCCGGCACGCTGGCGATGCCGGCTTTTCCGATCGACCAGGACGAGCGCAAGGTTTTTCTCGTCGACAAGGCGCCGGTCTACACCGGCCTGCTCTGCGAAATCTTTCGCCGCAATCCGCAGGTGCGGCGAAGCGTCCATCTGAGCTCGTCGGTGTGCGCGGTCGGCCCGAACGCGGATTTCCTGGTGCGGGATCACCACTTGACCGACATGGCCTGGGGCAAGGACAGCCCGTTCTGCCGGCTCGCCGAAGTCGATGCCCGCATGTTCGGGCTTGGCGCGGGGTTCGAGTTCATGACGCCGCTGCACGCGGTGGAATGCCTGCTGTTCGACGAGATTCCGTTCTTTCACCGCGTGTTCGATGGCAGGGTGAAATATCGCTGGAAGCGTGCCAATGGCGAGACCGGCGAACACGAATACCGGCGACGAACCGGCGATATCCGGCCAAAGCGGCTACGCCGCCATTTCGGCCCCGAGATCTGCGTCGATGCACGATTATCCAATTTGCGGATGCTGGCCGCGGACGCGAAACCCTTCATCGCCCAGGCGGTCAGGCTTGGTCGCAGGGGCATTACGATGTATATCGAGCCGGCTCCGAAGCCGGAGCTTTTTGTGCCGCTCGACAAGGGATCGACCGCCTGATGGATCACGCGACTGAAGAACTGGCAGCCCCCGATGCCGTCCTTGCCAGGGTTCAGGACGTCTTCCGCGCCGAGCTCGACAATGAGGCGCTGGCGATCGGACTCGACACCACCCAGAAGGATTTGCCGGGCTGGGACAGCCTGGCGCATATCCGTCTGGTGAGCGGCATCGAAGGCGAATTCGATATCGAGTTCAGTCTCACGGAGATCGAGCGGATCGCCTCGGTCCGGCAGTTCGTCGAGCTGATCCAGCAGCGCGCACGCTAAAAAGCGGATTTTCGGTGTCGAGCAATCCGTCAGCAAAACTCCCATTGCAGGCGCTGCCCTGGCTGCCGCGTCCGTCGGGGAAGCTGCGCGACGCGCTGACGGGGATGCCATCGGATTCCCCGCAGGCCTTGAAATTCCTCCAGTCACTGGCCCTGGCGGCCTGGGGCGAGGCAGATCTCCGCTCGCTCGGCCGCAAGGTCGGCAGCATCCTCAGATCAGCGCCGACGACACTGGCTGCCGAAGCCCCGCGACACGGTCTGGTGCGCATCCACCTCCTGATCCTGTCCGCCAGCACTGCCTCGCATCTCGCCGATGCTCTGATCGGCACCGCGCTCCGGTTCGGATTCCTGCTTGACGTCACTGTCGCCGAATATGAGGAGCCCGAGCCTTGGCTCAAGCGCAACGCGCGCGAGTTGAAACAAAGCCCCGTGGACTTCGTGCTGGTCGCCTCCGACAATCGCATGCTGCGGCTTGCCTCCGGGCTCGACGATTTGGACGCGGCGGCGCAAATCGTCGAGAGTGCCATCGCCCGTATCTGGCGCGTGGCCGAGGTGGCGCGAACGGCAACGGGACGGCCGGTGATCCTGCAGACGCTTGCCGACGACCCGGACGTCATCCAATTCAACATGGATCTGGGACTACCGGGCAGCCCGCGGTGGCTCATCCAGGAATTCAACCGCGGCCTTGCCGTGAGCGCCCGGCGGGACTCCCACCTCGTGCTCGACGTCAATGCGCTGGCGGGTTCAGTCGGTCATTCAGCGTGGTCGGCCGGGCGCTACTGGTATGCCGCGAAATATCCATTCGCGACCGCGATGATCCCGATCTACGCCGACAATCTGATGCGGTTATTCGCCGCGCAGACGGGGCGCTCGCGTCGCGTGCTGGTTCTGGACCTCGACAACACGATGTGGGGGGGCATCGTCGGCGACGATGGCATCGAAGGGCTCGCGCTCGGCAGCGGCAGCGCGCTCGGCGAAGCTCATGCGGCGCTGCAGCGGATGGCTTTATCGCTGAAGGCGCGCGGCATCCTGCTCTGCGTCTCCTCTAAGAACGACGAAGCGATCGCGCTCGACGCCTTCCGCAATCATCCCGAGATGATCCTGAAGGAAGACGACATCACGGCCTTCCGGGTCAATTGGGACGACAAGGCCGCCAACATCAAGCTGATCGCCGACCGGATCGAACTTGGCCTCGAATGCTTCGTGTTCGTGGACGACAACCCCGCCGAGCGCAAGCGCGTGCGCGACGCCCTGCCTGCGGTCGCGGTGCCCGAATTACCCGACGATCCCGCCGACTGGCTGACGGTGCTGCAGGCCGCGGGCTATTTCGAGCAGACCAGCTTCTCCCGGGAAGATCAGTTGCGCGCCGGGTTCTACAAGGCCAATGCCCTGCGTGCGGCGCAGATGGAGCGGATCGGCAATCACGACGACTATCTGCGTTCGCTGGGCATGACGCTCTCGATCGCGCCGTTCGACGCTGGCGGCCGCAAGCGGATCGCCCAGCTCGTTGCGAAGTCGAACCAGTTCAACCTCACCACCCGCCGCTATAGCGAAGCCGAAATCGCCGCGCTGCAGTCAGACCCCAAGGCGCTTACGATCCAGGCCCGCCTCGACGATATCTTCGGCGACAACGGCATGATCTCGGTGGTGATAGGCCGGCAAAGCGGCCACCGCCTGGAGGTCGACAGCTGGATCATGTCCTGCCGGGTGCTCGGCCGCCGCGTCGAGGACGCTATTCTGCACTACATCGTCGCAGAGGCCCGCCGGAAGGGCATGACCGAGATTATCGGGCGCTACATCCCGACTGCGCGGAACGCCCTGGTGCGCGATCACTACGAAAAGCTCGGCTTCGCGGAGATCGCCGCGGAAGACGGCGGCGAAACAGGCGTGAAGGAAACGACCTGGCGACTCGAGGTCGGCGCGTATGCCGACAGGAGCCTGCCGATCAACATCGACGCGCGGCAATCGGATGAGCGCGCCGCTGCGAGTTGAGCGAGGCTTGCGAAATCGCCAGGCTGGCCTGCCAAGCCAGTTGCGATCGGCTATTGAATTCACGGCGGATTTGACCCATCAAACAGGGCCCTGAACCTCCCTTTTCCCTGTTCGGAGTTCCGCCGAATGGCTTTTCCGCGCGCCTCGCAAGCCCTGTCCCGCTTCACCGTGCTCGACCTGACCCGCGTTCGGGCCGGTCCGACCTGCGCCCGGCAGTTCGCGGACTGGGGCGCCAATGTCATCAAGATCGACGCGCTGTTGGAGGAAGCCGGCAGCGAGCAATTGGGCGGGCCGCGCCACGGCTCCGACTTTCAGAATCTGCACCGCAACAAGCGGGCCATGACGCTCAATCTGAAGGATCCCCGAGGTCGCGAAGTGTTCATGCGGCTCGCCGAAAAGGCCGACGTCGTGATCGAGAACTTCCGGCCCGACGTCAAGGCCAAGCTCGGCATCGACTATGAGAGCGTGCGCAAGGTCAATCCGCGCATCGTCTATGGCAGCATCTCCGGCTTTGGCCAGGACGGCCCCTACCACAAGCGTCCCGGCTTCGATCAGATCGCGCAGGGCATGGGCGGCCTGATGTCGATCACCGGCGCGCCCGGAGAGGGCCCGATGCGGGTCGGCATTCCCGTCGCCGACCTCACGGCGGGCCTATCCTGCGCCATGGGCATCCTCACCGCGCTATTGGAGCGCGAGGTGTCCGGCGAGGGCCAGTGGGTGCAGACCTCGCTGTTGCAGGCCCAGATCTTCATGCTGGATTTCCAGGCCGCGCGTTGGCTGATGGAGCGGGAGGTCGCGCCGCAGGCCGGCAACAACCATCCGACCAGCATTCCGACCGGCGTATTCAAGACCTCCGACGGCTACATCAACATCGCGACCACGGGCGGACGCATCTGGGAGCGCTGCGCGCAGACGCTCGGCGCGCCCGAGTTCATCACCGACCCCGACTACGCCACCGCGCCGGCGCGCTCGAAGAACCGCGATGCGCTGAACGCCAGGATCAACAAGCTCACCGAGACCAAGTCCACCGAGACTTGGGTCAACGAGCTCAACGCCGCCGGCGTGCCGTGCGGCCCGATCTATGCCATCGACCAGGTATTCGCCGACGCGCAGGTCGAACATCTCGGCATGGCGCAGGACGTGCCGAACGTGGAAGGCCGCCATATCCGCCTGGTCAGCCAGCCGTTCACGCTGTCGCGCACGCCGAGCAAAATGGCGGCGCGGCCGCCGGAATTCGGCGAGCAGACCGAGGAAGTGCTGGCCGAATTCGGCTTCGGCAGGGACGAGATCGCGGATCTGCGGCAGCGCAAGGTGGTGTGAGCCGGGCGCGCATCCGCTGGACCTGAGATATGCGAGCTTGGCGGTCTATTTGCCGTCGGGGGCTTGCTCGTCACTGGCGTCGACAGTCCAGCCCGCCCGGGTGGTGCCGGACTTGTCAGCGCTGAGCTCGCCGCCAAGCGAGTTCAAGCCTCGCCGGACACCTTGACCGGGCGCCACAGCCGCTCCATCCCAACCCAGGTTCTACCGATCATCGGCCAGAACAGGAGCACAATTGCGAGAGTCGTGATCGAGCCGACGAGGCCGTTGGACCAGAACACCCGCATATCGCCGCCCGAGCCGATCATCGACAGGCGGAACGCATCCTCCGCGCGGCTTCCGAGCACCAGCGCCAGCGTGAACGGCGCCAGCGGGATCGAGATTTTCTTGAAGACATAGCCGACCACGCCGAACACGAGCATCAGCCAGATGTCGAACATCGCGTTCTGGATCGCATAAGCCCCGATCGCGCAGGACACCACGATCATGGGTGCGACGGCCGCGAACGGCACCCGCAGGATCGATGCGAACACCGGCACGGTGGTGAGCACGAGCACGAGGCCGACGACGTTGCCGAGATACATCGAGGCGATCAGCCCCCAGACGAAATCCTTGTGCTCGACGAACAGCAGCGGACCGGGATTGAGGCCCCACACCATCAGCCCGCCGAGCAGGATCGCGGCGGTGCCGGAGCCGGGAATGCCGAGTGCCAGCATCGGCAGCAGCGCCGCGGTGCCCGACGCATGCGCCGCGGTTTCCGGCGCGAACACGCCTTCGATGCGGCCCTTGCCAAAGCTGTCCGGATCCTTCGAAAAGCGCTTGGCGAGGTTGTAGCCCATGAAGGACGCGGCAATCGCGCCGCCCGGCGTTATGCCCAGCCAGCAGCCGATGATCGAGGAGCGCAGCAGCGTCACCCAATATTTCGGCAGGTCCTTCCAGACCGACAGCACCACGCGCAGATTGATGCTGGCGGCGTGGCCGCGCAGCGCCAGGCGCTCCTCCATCGTCAGGAGGATTTCGCTGATGCCGAACAGGCCGATCACCGCGACCAGGAAATTGATGCCGCGGAGCAATTCACCGGAGCCGAAGGTCATGCGCAACTGCCCGGACACGGTGTCCATGCCGATGCCCGCGAGAAGAAGCCCAAGCGACATCGAGATCACCGTCTTGTGCTTGGCTTCACGCCCGAGGCCGACGAACGAGCAGAACGTCAACAGATAGACCGCGAAAAATTCCGGCGGTCCGAATTTCAACGCGAAGGACGAGATCAGCGGCGCCAGGAAAGTGATCAGCAGCACCGCGACCAGCGAGCCGATGAACGACGAGGTGAACGCGGCGGTCAACGCCTCGGCCGCCTTGCCCTGCTGCGCCATCGGGTAGCCGTCGAAGGTGGTGGCGACCGACCAGGCTTCGCCGGGGATATTGAACAGGATCGAGGTGATGGCGCCTCCGAACAAGGCACCCCAATAGATGCAGGACAGCATCACGATGGCCGATGTCGGATCCATGGTGAAGGTCAAAGGCAGCAGGATCGCGACGCCGTTCGGGCCGCCAAGCCCCGGCAGCACGCCGACGAAGATGCCAAGCACCAGCCCGACCATCATCAGCGCCATGGTTTTCCAGGTCAGAAGGACGACAAAGCCGTGCAGCAGGAGACCGAAAGCTTCCATGATGAGCGCTGCCGATCCCTAGTAGCCAAAGGCCGCTTCGAGCGGTCCTTTCGGCATGATGACGTCGAAGGCGATGTCGAAGGTCACGAACATGGCCGCGGTGAACAGGAAGGCCGTCAGCAGCGACTTCCACCATGCGATCTTGCCGACCCAGCGCATGAAGCCCGCGATCAGCAGGAAGCTCGCGACATAGAGGCCGAGGAACTGCGTCGCCAGACAGAACAGCAAGGTCGGCACGAACACCGCCATCACCCGGCGGAGCTGCGCCCAGGTCACGAAGGTTTGGGTCGTCTCCTGCTGCGCCAGGTAGGCCGCGATCAGACCATAGAGGCTGGCGCCGGCGAGGATGACGGCCAGGTAGAACGGGAAATAGCCCGGCTCCGGCCCGGTGGAGTCCCAGGAATTGCCGGTGCGCCAGTTGTCGTAACCAAGCAACGCCGCAAGCGCCAGCAACAACAGCGAGACCACGATTTCGACCGAGCGATTGCTGGTCACCGCGGGCGAGTCGGGCTCCGGCGCGGTCGGATCATCGACAACAATCTCTAACTCGGACTCGGACATGGACCCTTCGGTTCAATCAGGCGCCGATCATCCGCGAAAGCGCATGATCGCGCAACCCGGGAGGGCCGCAATCGTGCGGCTTTGGAGAGCGGGACAACCCGGTACGCTCAGCCGCCCACCCACGGACCTGACGCCGGTCAAACGGGGGCGAGGCATGATTGTCGGTCCTTACTTCGCGACAAACCCTGCTTGTGTCATCAACGATCTGTTGAGCGTGTCATCCTCCTCGAGGAACTGCAACATGCCCTTGCCGGAGAGGAAGACCGGTTTCAGCGCCTGCTTTTCCATGTAGTCCTTGTATTCGGCGGTCTGGGTCAACTTCTGGAACAGGTCGACGTAAAATGCCTGCTGCTCCGCCGTCACCTTGCCGGGCAGGAAGATCGCGCGCAGCATCAGATATTGCAGGTCGAGCCCCTCCTCCTTGCAGGTCGGGATGTCGTGCCACGACTGGGTCTCGGTCACCTTGGCGG
>NZ_JBAURI010000898.1:0-7394 GCF_049581145.1 Bradyrhizobium sp. | reverse complement strand
ACGCAAGACGTCGTCGGTTCTGGTTGGCGCCGGCCCCCTCGACCACGCCAAGGCAGTAGTCAAGTACGGCCTCGTGAAACGACTTGTGTGCGGGTGTCAGTTCATAGGCGCGCTCGGCGGTCTCGTGATGCGGGAAGGCACGGTCCTCGCCCCAATCTCGTCCGGTGATGTCAATACGCCGGCGCTGCACGAAATGCCGTGCCAGACGGACGCGGTTTGCCTCGTTTTCGAGCGCACCTTCGCTGAACGCGGGGTCAAGCAGGCTGAGCAGCCGGTCAAATGCCGCCTCGTCACCGCTGTGCGGCGTGGCCGTCAACAGGATCAGATGCCGGGCCTTGTCGTCGGCAAGACGTTTGAGAAGCTCAAAACGCTGCTGCCGGCTTTGATGGGTTCCTACGCAGGCGTGTGCTTCGTCGACGACAACCAGCGCCGGGCACGAGCGCCCGAAGCTCTCCCTACGGCGCTCGGCCTTAATGTAGTCGAGGCTGACGACCGTGTAGGGATGGGCGTCGAACAACGTCTGGGATGCGGGAAGCCCGCGTTCCAACCGCGCGGCCGACGCAGCCGTGACTGCGACCGCATCGAGATCGAACTTAGAGTTCAGCTCACCCGTCCATTGCTCGACGAGATGCGGCGGGCATAATATGGCGAAGCGATCGGCCTCGCCGCGGTCAATCAGCTCGCGCAGGATTAGGCCGGCCTCGATCGTCTTCCCGATGCCGACATCATCGGCGATCAGAAGCCGGACGACTTCAAGACGCAACGCCATCAGCAGCGGCACCAGTTGGTAGGCCCGCGGTTCAAAGTTCAGCCTTGCAGCCGAACGAAACGGCCCGGCGCCTCGGCGCAGCGACAGTCGCAGGGCTTCGGTCAGGAGGCGCGCTCCCTCCTGTGTGGCTAGCTGGTCGCCCGTTGGGAGCGCAAAGCGAGCCGGGCGCACGGTCTCGCGTTCGAGCGCCGGGTGAATGACCTGGACATCGGTCTCGGCGCCGGCGAGCGGACGCAGGCAGAGGATGTCGTCGTCAGGCGAGGGAAGGGCGACCCATTCCCGTCCACGCGCGTAAACGAGATCGCCTGGAGCAAATAGGGCGGTCATGCTGTGGTTCCGAGCAATTCGACGAGCTCGGACGGCGGTTCAGCGCCCGGCTTTTCGGGCAGTACGGCGACACCATAGCCGAGTCGCTCGGCAGCGTTTCGGGTTGCTTCATCGATCGGCCCAAACGACACGGCGGCAAGATGTGCAGGCCAGGTGATAGGCAAGGTAGTGCCATTGATTGTAAGGGGTGGGCCGTCAGGCGAAGGCAGGCCCCATCGCGTAAAGGCTGCATGCCACTCGTTCAGGCCATCGGCGCCTTCACCGCCGCCTGCCGCCACCCGCGGCGCGGCCACTACGTCGCTTGCGGCTAGTCTCAGCAAGAGCTGCAGCGCGTCCTTGTCGGTACGGTCGATCAGCTCATGATCGGGCTGATTATAGTAAGACAGCAGGCAACGGTAGCAACCCTTGACGCAATTGGCGTCCTCGACCTCCTTGAGCAGCGACGGATCAGCGTCCTCGATCGCCGGGGAAAGGCCACGGTAGTGCATGAGTTCCAGCGCAGCTTGTGCGACCTTCGCCAATGTATCCCGATCGCCGGTCAGGCGCCCAAGCACGCCGGCACCGCCTTCCGTCGCCTCAAACGCAAGAATGCCGCGCCGTTTCTCGCGCGAAGGCACGGGTTCTGTCTGAATCTCGCCTTCCTCAAGCTGGAAGACGATCTCGAGGCCCCGTGCCAACGCGTGTTGAACGGTAGTCATCGCTTCTTCGGACAGGGGATCATCCGCAAGACGAAACAGTAGGGCGTTCTTGTTATCCTGAACGATCGGAACCACGCGTTGTTTGACGGGCTCATCAGGATCAGCGTCCGGTTCATCATCAACCGGGCTTCCCGTCCAACGACCGGTTGCTGGGTCGATGCCAAAGCCAAAGATCGATTTCTCCTTGCGGCGCCGAAGGCCCTTGTTGAGGCGGCTGATCGACGCTCCAGGTGCGTAACTCAATCTGGCAACGGGATCGACTCCGATACTTGCCGACGCCGCCACGACGTCAAGACCCTCCTCGCGCTGCGACCATGCGAAGATCGTTTGGATTTCAAATCCCTGCCGTTGACGGTCTTCGTCATTTGCGGTGATTCGTTCGGCGGGCTTCGTTTCTACGTTGTCGATGCGAAGCACATTGCGGATCGGATGAATGCCTGCCATCGCGCCGTTGCAGGCGTGGCATCTCTCTGTCTCTTTCAAATGAGACGCGCCGCAATCATCGCAAATGTAAACGGCCGTCGTGGCAAGGCGGCTGCCGTCTTCAGTCCGCGCTCCCGGTGGCAGCTTCGCCTTCCAGACGCGATAGGCGCGTCCCTCATGATAGATCAGGCTTCGGGGGCCGAATTCCGAGATCGCTATGAACCGAGCGCGCTGCAGATAGGCGGCCTTTGACCCTTGCCCGGTGGCAGGGACATAGGCGTAGAGAGGTAGCCGCGGGAAGTTGTAACCAGGGAGTAAGCCCTCTGTTGCAAGATAGCGGTAGGTGTAGAAATCCGACCCATTGCTTGCGGCGCCTCTCTCCAGGAGAGCCAGCTGTTCGTTGGCCTGCGCTTGCTGGGTCTTGGCCTCCCTGCGCTCACTTGGAGACAACCCGTGCATCTCCGACCGGCGATTCGCCTCGAGCAATTGCGCACGTGCGCCCTGGTACAGCTGTCGCCACCGCTCAAATGCGTCCGAGAAGTTCTTCGAGGCGAGCGCCGCGGTGCTCTCCGCGAACGCGTTGCGATCCATCGCCCAAGGTGCCGCCTCCGTCGTAAGCTCGTCTCTTACACTTTCAAGCAGCCGCCGCATTGAGAGAGCCGATCGCTCCGTCAGTTCCGGATCGGCAAATGCCTTGGTGATCTCGGCTCGAACAGGGAGGGCGGCATCACTTAGGTCGAGCACATGCGGGATGTCGGGTTTCAGCTCCTGCGCCGATTCTGCGAGCCACACGGCATGAAGATGCGACCTGATCAGATCGCGGTTGGCAAGTTCGATCGCAGGTGGGCGAACTATGCCACTGACCATCGCTTCGCGTTTGCCAAAATAGTACTGGTCGTGCGGGCCCTGTGCTGAACAATAGGTCACGACCAGTGCGGCCTGCCCGGACCGGCCGGCGCGTCCGCTTCGCTGCGCGTAGTTGGCCGGCGTTGGCGGCATGTTACGCAAATAGACGGCATTCAGCGCGGAAATATCGATGCCAAGCTCCATGGTCGGCGAGCAGAAGAGAACCGGAAGAAAGACATCAGGTTCTCCGGCGAGGCGCAGCTCGTCCTTGTTCTCCTTCAGCATCGCCTGATCTTCATCGCCAAAACGGAAGCGCCACTCACGCCACTCGCGCCGGTTCTGGTCCACTTGCGCGGTGTGCTCGCGTCCTTCGATACCGAACAAGGCAGCGCCATTGCCAACAAGTGCGTCCGCCAGCGTGGTGTATAGCTCGACGAAATAGGCGTTCACGACCCGGCCATCGACGCGTCCATCGCCAGCGACGAGCCTGACTGCGTCCGCTTTCAGGCGCCATCCTTCGACAT
This sequence comes from Bradyrhizobium sp., assembly GCF_049581145.1. GTDB lineage: Bacteria > Pseudomonadota > Alphaproteobacteria > Rhizobiales > Xanthobacteraceae > Bradyrhizobium. Next base: position 3,807 of record NZ_JBAURI010000898.1, on the reverse strand, counting down.
CGAAGACGGTCGCCACGCTGGTCACAACGCCGTACTGCGAGGCAGCTTTCAGGAGAGCGGTAATGACTTCGAGGTAGGTCTTCTGGTCAAGACGCTTGCCCCACAGTGCCGGACGACTTAGCTGCCGCGCTAGGCGACTGCGCGGTCCCGCGCGCACGATCAGCGGCTCGCCGCGCACGCCGGCTTCAGCTTTCTTCGGCGCATTAATGATTAGCGAGCCTGCAATCCGCGGCGCTTCCTGTACTGATATGGACCATGGATCACGCAAGCTCTGTCGCGCCGCGTTGCCGGTCGATTCCACCAATGCTGGCTCAAGCGCATCGGCGGTGATGGCGAGACCCTGTCGCATATAAGTCAACAGTTCCGTAAGGGCCTGCCTACGCTTGTCGGCTGCAGTGTTTCGGATTTCCGGCGGCGCGTCCGCGAAAGCCGCATCGTCTTTGGCGATTTCGTCGATCGAAAGGTACTCGGCCCGCACGAGACCCAGCTCTTCGAGATTGGGATTGGTGAATCGCCATCCGCGCCGCTGGTCCGCCCATACACGATAGGCCAATACACGCGACAGCGTTTGTTCCGCATTCAGCGGCGCCACGCCCTTGCTGTGTGGATCGAGCATCCACTCCTGCCGGCGTCCGTGATTGGCCGCCGTAAATCCAAGGACTGCCTGCACGTGCCGACCAAAATCCGCTTCGCCAAGTCCCCCGGAGCCGGCATTCCGAACTGCTGCAAAAATCGCTGCGCGCAGCTGTGCGACGAACAGGAAATCGTTGAAATGACCAGCCTGCAGCGCCGCATCCTGCCGGTTATCGGTAAAGCCGAGTAATTTTCGGCTATACCGCGGGAGTGCAGCGGCACGCTTGTTCATCCAGCGCACCGCGCTCGAAACCAGTAGCGTCGTGGCTGAACTTCGACCTTCTGCCGACAGACCTGCAAGCTTATTGATCTCGCGCGCCTGGCCGGGTGGCTGATGCTTGCACGCGGGGCAGAAGCGGAATTTGCCTGGCATGAACCAGGCAGGACGTCCGGTCGAGCCCACGAGGCCAGAGGCGTCCACGGTCAGCGGCTCCGGGGCGAACGCCTTTCGGTCTTTGCGAAGCCTGGGCGCCCCGCCGCGATCCAGCTCGAGCCATTCCTCCGGATAGCTCTCCAGTCCGCCGTCGAAGGTAAACTCATCGTCCTTTTCAGGTACGGGCATAAGATAGCCCGGCCGCTCTGCGACGTCGGGATCGTCTAGTGGTGTATCGTCAATATCGCGCGGTAAAATGTGCGCCGCGCCGTCCTTAACCGCCAACGCGACCGGATGATGCTCCTGGCCGCAGCGCCGGCAGAAAAAGGTCTGATAGAGCCGTGCTTCCCTGTCCCCCGGATCGAACTGCTGCCCTTCTAGCGTGACTCGGCGCTGCCCGCCGCTCCGCAGCGTCGCATAGACGTGCCCAGCGCCAGAGATGAAGCGGTGCAGCTTGAAAGCCATGAAGGCGCGGTCACCGGTGCCGCCGCGTTCGTCTGCGGGTCGGCTTGCGAGGATCAGAAAGGCCTGCAATTGGGATCGACAGCGCGGCTCGTCACAGCCGGTTTGCTCGGAGAGCCGTCTCGCTGCTTCGGCCACGGTGACCGGCTGACGGCGTGCAAGACGCTGGCCATCTTCAAGGCCAATCTGGAGCTCTGTCCAGACTGCGAGCGGATGTCGGTAAAGTGTCTCATCGTCGAGACTTGACGGGAGATCGGTTTCGATCGCCGTGACCAATGAGGCGGCTAGCGTCGTTGGCTTCAGTGCTGGGTCGGTACAACGCTCCAAGCTTTCGCCAATCACCGCATCGGGCGCGATTGCCGTTCCAAACAGACGGGAAGCAACGTTTGCAACGACCTTCGCCCGCTCGGCATCATCTCCCTCCGTTGCCATCGTGGCAGAAGTTCCGATGCAAATTGGCGCCTTGCTAGGACAAAGTCGATCGCGTGCGCGGCGAACCAACATCGCAACGTCGGCGCCTTGTCGTCCACGATAGGTGTGAAGCTCGTCCAAAACGATGAAATTCAGGCCATGGGCATTTGCGACTACGGCGCGATCGAGCTGGTTCTGCCGCGTCATAAGCAGCTCGAGCATCATGAAGTTAGTTAGCAAAATGTCAGGCTTGGCCTCACGGATACGCTCACGCTCCTCCTGGCTCTCTTGGCCGGTGTAGCGAGCAAAGGTCGGCCGCAGATGGTCGGGTATGCCGGACTGCTTTATGAACCTGTCGAGTTCCTCGCGCTGACTATTGGCGAGGGCATTCATTGGATAGATCACAATGGCGCGGGTGCGAGGCGCTTGTCCAGCGACGCGAGCCCGTATTGCTGCGTCGATAATCGGGATAAAAAAGCACAGCGACTTTCCGGAACCAGTACCGGTGGTAACGACGAAACTTTGGCCCGACGCGGCTTTGGCGACGGCCTGCGTTTGATGCCGATGTAGGGTCAGCCCTTTGCCGTTGATACTGAAGACCTTGGCGGTGGATTCGTGAAGTGTTCCACCGCGAACAAGCTGATCGACGGAATCCCCCGGCTTGAACCTTGGATTAATGCTCAGGAGGGGATCAGGCCAAAACCGGTCGCTGGAATAGAGGCTCTCGACCTGTTCTTGAATGTCTCTTGCGCGGATCTTGGTGAAGGATCGGGCAAATCGCTCGTAATCCCGCACAAGTGTGCCATCGAGATCGAAAACATTCACGATAGCTGGTCCCCTTCAGCACCCTCTAGTTGCCCGCAGTCTATAGATACGGCCGGCCGAAGCAATTGGCAGAAAATATGATCCCAAGCGCTTTGTTTCCTATCAAAGGAAGCATAAAAGACAACAATATCAAAGCCTTGACCGAAGCGTCGATTGAATTCGGCTTAGGACATCTCACCAGCTGGTTTGATGACTTCGGCGGCGGCAAATTCGCCCCACGTGTCGTCAATTAACACCACGCTTGGTGAAGCATGCCGGGCGTGATTCCGAGGACCCGTATTTACCTCCTTATTCAATACCCGCTGGCCCGCTGGGGTTCAAGATGAGGGCTTGGCCCCCCGCCGATCACGAACCCTTTTCCAGAGTTCGGCGCTTCTCGGCACTTCGGCTTCTGCGCATGAAGCCCATTCATTGAGGTGGTGATGCCCTATCAAGTTCGAATGTTTTGGGATGGATACGATCCCCACCCAGCTTTTGCCGATCTCGACCAAGCCATCTCTTACGCAAAGGGTTTGTTGGCGAGGCTCCCGGAGGATGCCCATATCGAAACAGAGGTTCAGGTTCTGGATAGCAACGACAGGATTGTATTCGAGTATACGCTTGGGGCACTACGCCTCGCGCTGTTCATTGAGCTAAAGTATAAGCCAGTGGGCCCATTACGAAACTTCAATGAGCGATTAGCGCTCACGGTTTCTCGCGTCTTCTCGCACCTTCTATAAGGCGATATTCGATGGCAGAATTTTCGGTCGACTTCTACTCAAGCGCGGTGGTACCGATCGATCTTGCGTTCGGCGGCTCAGTGCTTGCCAAAGCTACGGGCTTCGTCTGGCGCGATGGGAAGGAGTTCTTTTTGATCACAAACTGGCACAACGTCACCGTAACCCCGCGCACGCAAATTGATGGCACACCCCGGTCGTTCTGAGCACGGTATCTGATGGGCCGCGGGGCATCGCCCTCACTGAGCGTGAGCGGCGGGGCGCGGCGATCAGGTGGGGGTTGACGGATCGAGCTGATCGACGAGCTTGTGGAAGACGGCCTCGAAGTCGGGGTCGTAGCTGTCGGGGTTGGCTCGAATGAAGTCGATGACTTTGCGGTAGCAATCA
>NZ_JBAURI010000897.1:0-17840 GCF_049581145.1 Bradyrhizobium sp. | reverse complement strand
ACGGGCGCATCATCGCCCGCGACGTCGACGAGGCGAAATCCGGCAAGGGGCTGAAGGCACCGGCCGCGGCACCGTCCGCCGGACCCGCGCTGGCTCCGTCGATGTCGGACAAGCAGGTCCTCGCGCTGTTCGAGCCGGGAAGCTACGAAATCGTGCCGCATGACGGTATGCGCCGCACCATTGCGCAGAGACTGACCGCGGCGATCCAGACCATTCCGCACTTCTATCTCACGATCGACTGCGACATCGGCAAGCTGATCACCGCGCGCGAGGAGATCAACAAGTCGGCGCCGACCGACAAGGACAAGAAGCCGCTCTACAAGCTCTCGGTCAACGACTTCGTCATCAAGGCGATGGCGGTCGCGCTGCAGCGGATTCCCGATTGCAATGTGAGCTGGACCGAAGGCGGTATGGTCAAGCACAAGCATTCCGACATCGGCGTTGCCGTCGCGATGCCTGGCGGGTTGATCACGCCGATCATCCGCAAAGCCGAGACCAAGTCGCTGTCGACCATCTCCAGCGAGATGAAGGATTTTGCCGCGCGCGCGCGCGCCCGCAAGCTCAAGCCCGAGGAATACCAGGGCGGCACCACCGCGGTGTCCAATCTCGGCATGTACGGCATCAACCACTTCACCGCCGTGATCAACCCGCCGCATGCCACGATCCTGGCGGTGGGTACCAGCGACGAACGGCCGGTGGTGCGCAGCGGCAAGATCGAGATCGCGCAGATGATGAGCGTAACCTTATCCTGCGATCACCGCGCGATCGACGGCGCGCTGGGCGCCGAGCTGATCGGCGCGTTCAAGATGCTGATCGAGAACCCCGTGATGATGATGGTGTAGCGCCCGAGGCGGCCCGCATGCACCGCGTGATCGCAGGTTGTGATTTCCTGCTGGCGCTCTATCTTTCTTTTCGGTGGTCGGTGCTCGCCGCAGAGTCGGGCGAAGACGCGTTGGCATCCGTCCTCTGGCTGCCGTGGTTGGCTGTATATGGCGCTTCGGCGCCCTCGCTGCGGCGATGCTGTCTCATCACCTGATACTAAGAAGCTTTGGCGCACGGTCGCCTGCAAAATGGATCTGATCTGAGGAGCCGCAATGGCCGACACTTCCTTCGACGTCATCATCATCGGCTCAGGGCCTGGCGGCTATGTCACCGCGATCCGCTCGGCACAACTCGGGCTCAAGACCGCGATCGTCGAGAAATCCTATCTTGGCGGCATCTGCTTGAACTGGGGCTGCATCCCGACCAAGGCGCTGCTGCGCTCGGCGGAAATCTATCACTACATGCAGCATGCCAAGGATTACGGCTTGTCGGCGGAGAAGGTCTCCTACGACGCCAAGGCCGTGGTACAGCGCTCGCGCGGCGTCTCCAAGCGCCTCAACGACGGCGTCGGCTTTCTGATGAAGAAGAACAAGGTCCCGGTGATCTGGGGCAAGGCCGCAATCGACGCGCCCGGCAAGATCACGGTGACCAAATCCGACGCCGAAGCGCCGAAGGGCGCGCTGGGCGAGGGCGTCTATCAGGCCAAGCACATCATTGTCGCGACCGGCGCGCGGCCGCGCGTGCTGCCGGGCCTCGAACCCGACAAGAAGCTGATCTGGACCTATTTCGAGGCGATGGTGCCGGAGCGGATTCCGAAGTCGCTGCTGGTGATCGGCTCCGGCGCGATCGGCATCGAGTTCGCATCCTTCTTTCACACCATGGGTTCTGAGGTGACGGTGGTCGAGGTGCTGCCGCAAATCCTGCCCGCCGAGGACGCGGAGATCGCCGGGCTGGCGCGCAAGCGTTTCGAGAAACAGGGCATCAAAATCCTCAGCAATACCGGGGTGACCAAGCTGGAGAAGAAGAGCGACAGCGTTGTTGCGACCATCGACGATGGCAAGGCGCCGCACACGGCCGAGTTCGAAAGGGTGATTTCCGCCGTCGGCGTGGTCGGCAACATCGAAAACCTCGGGCTTGAAAAGCTCGGGGTCAAGACCGATCGCGGCTGCGTCGTGATCGACGGTCATTGCAAGACCAATGTGCCCGGCATCTATGCGATCGGCGACGTCGCAGGGCCGCCAATGCTGGCGCACAAGGCCGAGCATGAGGGCGTGGTCTGCGTCGAGGCGATCAAGGGCCTCGATCCTCACCCGATGGACAGGAATCTCATTCCCGGCTGCACCTATTGCAATCCACAAATCGCCTCCGTCGGCCTGACCGAAGCCAGGGCGAAGGAAGGCGGCCGCGAGGTCCGCGTCGGCCGCTTCCCGTTCGTCGGCAACGGCAAGGCGATCGCGCTGGGCGAGGACCAGGGGCTGGTCAAGGTGATCTTCGACAAGAAGACCGGACAACTGCTGGGTGCACACATGATCGGCTCCGAAGTGACCGAACTGATCCAGGGCTACGTCGTGGCCATGAATCTGGAGACGACGGAGGAAGAGTTGATGCACACCATCTTCCCGCATCCGACCTTGTCGGAGATGATGAAGGAAGCGGTGCTCGACGCCTATGGCCGTGTATTGAACATCTAGATCTGGAAGGGCCACCTCAGTGAAAGACAATGACAATCTGACGATCGAACGTCCGACATTCGTGACCCATCTCGAATGTGCCATGGAAGGCGATCATTATCCCGCCGACCAGATTCACAATCTCTCCAAGGCCGGCAAGCCGCTGCTGGTCCGTTATGATCTTGCAGGCGTGAAGAAGGCGCTGACCAAGGACGCGCTGGCGCAGCGGCCCGCCGATCTGTGGCGCTACCGCGAGATGCTGCCGGTGCGCAAATGCGCCGACATTGTCAGCCTCGGTGAGGTCATGACGCCGCTGATCAGGCTGCCGAGGCTCGCCAGGAAACTCGGCGGGGCCGCCGAGATCATCGTCAAGGACGAAGGGCGCTTGCCGACCGGCTCCTTCAAGGCCCGCGGCCTCGTGATGGCGGTGTCGATGGGAAAGGCGCTCGGAATCAAGCACATGGCGATGCCGACCAACGGCAACGCCGGCGCGGCGCTCGCGGCCTATGCGACGAGTTGCGGCATCAAGACCACGATCTTCTGTCCCGCCGATACGCCCGAAGTGAATGTCAGCGAGATCGAGCTGCAGGGCGCCACCGTCTATCGCGTCAACGGCCTGATCGACGATTGCGGCAAGATCGTCGGCGAGGGCAAGGCCAAGGCCGGCTGGTTCGACACCTCGACCCTGAAGGAGCCCTACCGAATCGAGGGCAAGAAAACGATGGGGCTGGAGCTCGCGGAGCAACTCGGCTGGGATGTGCCCGACGTGATCTTCTATCCGACCGGCGGCGGCACCGGCCTGATCGGCATGTGGAAAGCGTTCGCCGAACTGGAAGCGATCGGCTTCATCGGTTCCAAGCGTCCGCGCATGGTGGCGGTGCAGGCGGCGGGCTGCGCACCGATGGTGCGCGCGTTCGAGAATGGCACGGAGCATGCGCCGCGCTGGGAGGACGCCCACACCATTGCTTCCGGCATCCGCGTGCCGCAGGCGATCGGAGATTTTCTGATCCTGCGCGCCGTGCGCGAGAGCAAAGGCTTCGCGATCGCGGTTTCCGATGAGAAGATCGCTGCTGCGCTCAACGACGTCGCGCGAGATGAGGGCCTGCTGTTGTGTCCCGAGGGGGCTGCGACCTATGCAGCCTATCAACAAAGTCTGGCCGATGGCCGCGTCAACAAGAGCGATCGCGTCATGCTGTTCAATTGTGCGACCGGCCTGAAATATCCGCTGCCGCCGGTAACGCGCACGCTTGATCGCCATCAGCCGATCGATTACGCCAAACTGTAGGATGTGTGGGGACTTCGCGGAGGTTGTGATGCGAACATTATTGGCGGCGTTGCTCGCCTTGATTGTGTTCGGCGGCCGCGCGCACGCTGACCAGTTTCCTTCGCATCCGATCACCATCGTGGTCCCGTTCGCCGCCGGCGGACCATCGGACGCGATGGCCCGGATTCTCGGGGATCGCATGAAGACGACGCTCGGTCAGGCCATCCTGATCGAGAACGTCACGGGCGCGGGCGGTTCGATCGGCGTCGGCCGCGTCGTGCATGCAACCCCGGATGGTTATACGGTCAGCTTCGGCCACCTCGGCACCCACGTCGCAAATGGCGCGGTCTACAAGCTGCCTTACGATCTCGTGACGGATCTGGAGCCGGTGGTACTGCTGCCGAGCAACCCGATGATCATCGTCAGCACCAACGCGGTGCCGGCGAAATCGCTACCAGAATTGATTGCGTGGCTGAAGAACAGGCCTCAGCCGGCCACGGCCGGCACGGCCGGCGCCGGATCCGGCAGCCACATCGCCGGCCTCTATTTCGAGAACACGGCCGGCATCAAGCTGCAATATGTGCCCTATCGCGGCACGGCTCCGGCACTCAACGATCTGGTCGCCGGCCAGATCGAGGTCATGGTCGATCAGACCGCCAACTCCATCACCCAGGTGCGCGCCGGCGCGATTCGCGCCTATGCGGTCACCGGTGACAAGCGGGTCGAGTCCGCGCCGGAGATTCCGACCACCGACGAAGCAGGGCTGCCGGCATTTCACATGACGCTGTGGTCGGGCTTGTGGGTGCCCAAGGGCACGCCGCAGGACATCGTCACGAAGCTCAACGCCGCCGCGATCGATGCGATGAACGATTCTGAAGTGCGCAAAAAGCTCGAAAACCTGGGGTTGCAGATGCCGCCGACGGATCAGTTGACCCCGGACGCGCTCGGCGCGTGGCAACGGTCGGAGATTGCCAAATGGTGGCCTATGATCAAGGCCGCTGATCTCAAGCTCGAATAGACCTTGGACGATCGCTGGCCCGTAATTGTACGGCCCGGAAATCAACGTAATGTCTTAAGCAATTGGAGACCATGTTCAGCGCCATCGGTCCGGAACATTTTGGGGGCGCAGGACGTGTTCAAGAATCTCTTTGTCGACAGCGATCTTGTCAGCAAGGCCGAGTGGCTCGACACCCTCGTGCAGCACTGCGGAATCGGTCTATGGGATGCCGTGTTCCATGAAGGCGACGCCATGCATCCGAAGGCGCGCTGGACCTGGTCCAGCGAATTCCGCCGTCTGCTCGGTTTCAGGACCGTTGGTGAATTTCCGGACGTGGTCCAGTCATGGTCCGACCGGCTGCATCCAGACGATGCCGCAGCCACGTTCGCAGCATTCGGGGCGACCTGCGCGTCTGGCAAAGGCTACGACGTCAAATACCGTCTGAAGATCAAGAGCGGCGAATATCGCTGGTTCAGGGCCACCGGCGGCGTTGTGCTCGGCGAGAATCGCAAGCCGCGCCGGGCCTGCGGCTCGCTGGTCGATATTCACGATGCCGTCAGACTCGAAGAAGAAAGAAAGCAGGTGCTCGTGAAGCTTGCCAATGACTTCGAGGCCGTCATCGGCAAGATCGTCGAGGCGGTGTCCTCCGCCTCCAACGACCTGGAAAGCTCGGCCGGGACCCTGACCTCGACCGCAGAGCGTTCGAGAGAACTCGCGGCAAGGGTGTCGTCGGCGTCGGGTGAGGCTTCGGCCAACGTGCAGTCGGTGGCATCGGCCACCGATGAATTGGCGTCCTCGGTGAACGAAATCGGCCGCCAGGTCCAGGAATCCTCCCGCATTGCCGGCGAAGCCGTCGGCCAGGCGCGCAAGACCAACGATCGCGTCAGCGAACTCGCCAAGGCTGCGTCCCGTATCGGCGATGTCGTCGAACTGATCAACACGATCGCGGGCCAGACCAATCTGTTGGCCCTGAATGCGACCATCGAGGCAGCCCGGGCCGGCGAGGCCGGACGGGGCTTCGCGGTGGTCGCGTCGGAGGTCAAGGCGCTCGCCGAGCAGACCGCGAAGGCGACCGGAGAGATCAGCCAGCAGATCAACGGCATCCAGTCCGCCACGGGTGATTCGGTCTCCGCGATCAAGGAGATCGGCGACACCATCGGGAAGATGTCGGAAATCGCCGCAACCATCGCGTCGGCCGTGCAGGAGCAGGAAGCGGCCACGCGGGAAATCTCCCGCAACGTGCAGCAGGCGGCGGATGGCACGACCCGGGTCAGTTCAAACATTGGCGACGTCGAGCGCGAATCCGGGGCAACCGGAGCGGCCTCGACGAAAGTGTTGTCGGCGGCGCGCTCGCTCTCGGGCGAAAGCAGCCGTCTCAGGCTTGAAGTCGGCAAATTCCTGCAGTCGGTGAGGGCGGCATAGCCCTTGATTTTGTGGCGGGACAGAACTCATGACCCGATGACAAGGCCCGGCTCAAACGGTCTGCCACCCGACCGGATCTTGCCGAAACGGCCGCGTTGATGAGCTGCCTCGATCTTGTGATCATCGTGGGACACCAGCGCTGCCCATTTGGCTGGCGGCTCCCGGCCGCCCACCGGCATTCTGTTGTCGCCGACCCCAGACTACCGCTGGTTGCTATTTCACGGGAGCGCCCTGTGTCCGACGGGGCGGTTTGAAAGCGCATTTGACCACTCGATGGTGTTGAATGAACGGGGCGTCAAGCCGCCAGGGCTGATCGTCGCCAGACAGCGTCCCCCTCCAGCTGATGAATCTCTGGCCCAGCGGGCCACTGTGTGATCTACCTTTGATTGTGCTTCCAGATGCGCACGTCCATCTGGTCAAGAATGGTTGCCGTCCCGCCACGATTGTTGCGAGGTCGCAACACTCGTCGAACATTCCGCCGCCATTTGGGCCTGGTTCCCCTCCGCGCCGCTTTTTGGCCACACCCCTCCGTGAAATAATTGCCTATGAGCCGACGTTCATTGCACGCGTAAGAGGCAAATCCTGTCTGAGGTTTGATCTTCTGTGTCTGTTGGGCGTTGTCGGGGAACAGGTTCGCGCGATGGACGCCAAGACCAACATCAAGACGAGGTTGCCGAGCCGTCACGTGACGGAAGGGCCCGAGCGGGCTCCGCACCGGTCGTACCTCTATGCGATGGGGCTGACGACGGAGCAGATTCATCAGCCATTCGTCGGCGTGGCGTCATGCTGGAATGAGGCTGCCCCCTGTAACATCGCCCTGATGCGCCAGGCCCAGGCGGTCAAGAAGGGTGTGGCGGCGGCCGGCGGAACGCCGCGCGAGTTCTGCACCATCACGGTCACCGATGGTATCGCCATGGGGCATGATGGGATGCGCTCCTCACTGCCGTCGCGCGAATGCATTGCCGATTCCGTGGAATTGACCATCCGCGGCCACGCCTATGACGCGCTGGTCGGTCTTGCCGGCTGCGACAAATCGCTGCCCGGCATGATGATGGCGATGTTGCGCCTCAACGTGCCCTCGATCTTCATTTATGGCGGCTCGATCCTGCCAGGTAATTTCCGCGGCCAGCAGGTCACGGTGCAGGACATGTTCGAGGCCGTTGGCAAGCATTCAGTCGGCGAGATGTCCGATGCCGATCTCGACGAGATTGAACGCGTGGCCTGTCCATCGGCTGGCGCATGCGGCGCACAATTCACTGCCAACACCATGGCGACCGTGTCCGAGGCGATCGGGCTCGCGCTGCCCTATTCGGCGGGGGCTCCCGCGCCCTACGAGATCCGGGATTCCTTCTGCACGACCGCAGGCGAGAAGGTCATGGAGCTCATCGCCTCCAATATCCGGCCGCGCGACATCGTCACCCGGCTCGCGCTGGAAAATGCCGCCGCCGTGGTCGCGGCTTCCGGCGGTTCGACTAATGCTGCGCTGCACTTGCCTGCGATCGCGCATGAGGCGGGTATCAAATTCGATCTGTTCGACGTGGCAGAAATCTTCAAAAAGACACCGTATATCGCGGATTTGAAGCCCGGTGGCCGTTATGTCGCCAAAGACATGTTTGAAGCTGGTGGCATACCGCTTCTGATGAAGACACTGCTCGATAATGGCCATTTGCACGGCGACTGCTTGACGGTCACCGGCCGGACGATTGCAGAAAATCTCAAAGGGGTGAAATGGAATCCGCACCAGGACGTGGTGCGGCCTGCTGACAAGCCGATCACCATCACCGGTGGCGTCGTCGGCTTGAAAGGTAATCTTGCGCCCGAAGGCGCGATCGTGAAGGTCGCGGGCATGTCGAATTTGAAATTTTCAGGACCGGCTCGCTGTTTCGACCGGGAAGAGGACGCCTTCGAGGCGGTGCAGAAGCGGACCTACCAGGAAGGCGAGGTCCTCGTCATCCGCTACGAGGGACCGCGCGGCGGGCCCGGCATGCGGGAGATGCTCTCCACCACGGCGGCGCTGACCGGGCAGGGCATGGGCGGCAAGATCGCACTTATCACCGATGGACGGTTTTCGGGCGCCACCCGCGGCTTCTGCATCGGCCATGTCGGGCCGGAGGCTGCGGTAGGTGGACCGATCGGGCTCCTCAGGGACGGGGACATCATCGAGATCGATGCTGTCGAGGGCACACTTAACGTAAAATTGAGCGAGGCGGAAATCGCCGAACGCAAGACCAAATGGAAGCCGCGCGAGACCAACCATACGTCGGGCGCGCTCTGGAAATATGCCCAACAGGTTGGGCCGGCTGTGGCTGGGGCCGTAACCCACCCGGGTGGTGCGCACGAGAAGCAGTGTTATGCGAACATTTGAGCGTATCATTCTTGCGTTGATGTTGGGGAGCGCGCCGCTGGCTGCACCGGCGTTGGCCTTTGACGGCGCCCCGGTCAATCAGGAGCAACCGATCGCCGGCATGTCCGCGCAGGCGGGATCGACCGGCGCGCTGAAAAAGCCCGTCCAGCCGGCAGCTACTCCAGACAATTCGCTGACTGCCCTGCAATATGCCGCAGACGATGGTCATCCTTTCGCGCAGTGGAAGCTTGGCCGCATGTATGCCGATGGCAACGGCGTCGCCCATGACGACCTGCGCGCCTTCGAATATTTCAGCCGCATCGCCAATGCGCACGCCGAAGACAGCCCCTCGGCACCGCAAGCGGCGATCGTCGCCAACGCTTTTGTCGCTCTCGGGCGCTACTACCTGACCGGCATTCCAAATTCGAAGATCAAATCCGATCCGGATCGGGCGCGGGAGATGTTTTCCTACGCGGCGTCCTATTTCGGCAACGCCGATGCGCAATACGATCTGGCGCGGCTCTATCTGGCAGCCCCTGACGCGTCGCGCGATGATTTCACCTATGGCGCGCGCTGGCTTGGGCTTGCCGCCCAGAAGGGCCAGCATCAGGCTCAGGCGTTGCTCGGTCAGATGCTGTTCAACGGCGAGCGGCTGCCGCGGCAGCCTGCACGTGGCCTGATGTGGCTGACATTGGCGCGGGACAGCGCCGGGCCGGACGAGACCTGGATCAAGGAAAGCTACAACCGCGCGATCGCCAGCTCCACGGCGGACGACCGCGCCATGGCGCTGCAGATGCTCGAGCATTGGGTGCAGGGCCGCCGGGATTGATTGCCCGGCCAGTTTTTCCGGCCAGATCTCGATGATCGCAGATCAGGCGCTTGCTGTGATCGGCTTTGACATCGGATAGCCGGCGCTGGTTCCGAAATGTCCGCGCGGCGGCCCTTCATCGACATAGCCGCGCGACAGATAGAAGCGATGCGCGGTTTCCGTGCTGGTCAATGTGCAGCGCGCGTTGCCGCGCGCGGCGGCCCGTGCTTCCAGGGCGGCCAGCAGGGCGCTGGAGACACCCTGAAACCGCGCTTCCGGCGCGACATAATTCAGGGTGATCTCCCCGGAATCCCTGACTGATCCCACGGCGAGCACGGCGTCGCCATCGACGGCGACCAGCGGCGAATTTCCCTCTTCCTTTGCCCAGCCAACAACGATGTCGGGCCGCTTGTTGCGCAACCATCGTTCCAGCATCATCCGATCGTCATGATGATCGGCCCCACATAGTTGCGCGATCGATTGCCTCATGATCTCACAGGCCGCGCCGGCATCTTGGGCTCTCGCGTCCCGGATCTGGACGTGACGGCCGCTCACGTCGTCTCCAGATCCAGGTCCGCCCATACCGGGACGTGGTCGGACGGCTTCTCCCAGGCCCGAACGTAGCTGTCGATGCCGACATCGCTCAGCCGGTCGCTCGCCTGCGGCGACAGCAGGAGATGATCGATACGCAGCCCCCAGTTCTTCTGCCAGGCGCCGGCCTGGTAGTCCCAGAAGGTGTACTGGCCGGGCGCGTCGGTGACGGCGCGGACCGCGTCGGTGAGGCCGAGACCGAGCAGCGATTGAAAGCTCTCGCGGGTGCTGGGGCGGAACAGCGCGTCATTGACCCAGGCAGGCGGATTATAGACGTCGTCGGCGCTCGGGATGACGTTGAAGTCGCCAGCCAGCACCAGCGGCTCCTCCGCCTTGAGCCGCTCCCGTGAATACTCAAGGAGTCGTGACATCCATTTGAGTTTATAGGGGTATTTGTCGGTATTCGCTGGGTTGCCATTGGGCAGATAGAGGCAAGCGATCCGGAGCACGCCGTGCTTCAGCGTCACCACGCCCTCCAGGAAGCGCGCATGGGCGTCCTCGTCATCGCCGGCAAGGCCCGACCTGGTCTCGTCGAACTTCAGCTTCGACAGCAGGGCTACGCCGTTGAATGTCTTCTGGCCGTGGGTGACCACGTTGTAGCCGAGCGCTTCGAGCTCAAGGCGCGGAAACGCCTCATCGGTACACTTGATCTCCTGGAGGCAGACGATATCCGGCGAGCAATCCTTCAACCAGGTCATCAGATGCTCGAGCCGCTGGCGGATCGAATTGACGTTCCAGGTGGCAATGCGCATCGAAATCCCCGACTGACCCCAACCAAGGCTGTGTTAGACCAAGCGAGCCAGGTGACCGTCAAGGCAGCTCATGACCTGTCCAGGGCAATCCGCCGTGACGGTATTTGAATGCTCTCCGTACTATAACGGAGCCGCAAATTGGCGCAAATTAACGTGCCGTAAGCGCGCTGTGCCCCATCCCATGATGTTGAAGGGGAAGGTCCGCGCGGCAATGATTTGGTCCAGTGAATGGTCGACAAAGCGGATCGCGCAGCACGGTCGGCTCGGCGTATTTCTGCTTTGGCTCAGCGGCTTCGTGGCCCATGCGAGGCCGGACGACGAACCGCTCGGCGAGCGCGAGATGCGCCGTATCCGGGGCCAGCAAGTCGATGCGGCGGCACAGCTCACGCCGATCACCATGACCATCAACCTGGCCAACGTCGCGGTCGTCCTGGGCGTCTTCTGGAACACCGGCACGAATGGCTTTCTGGCGGTCTGGGCGCTGCTGGTCGCGACCGTAGCCGTGCTCGCGGTTCGTTCATGGCTGCGCTCGCGGCGCAGACAACTGAAGGAAGCTTCCGAGCGAGCTCTGCGGCACATGGTGCTGCAGGCATTTCTGCTGGCGGCGATCTGGGGCGCCTTGCCGATCGTCCTGTTCTATCGGGTCGAGCCCATGGACCAGTTGATCATCACCTGCCTGATGGCCGGCATGATCTCGGGGGGCGCCTTCTCGCTATCGACCTATCCGCGTGCCGGCCTGACTTTCATGTGGACAATAACGATCGCCTGCGCGATCGCGCTGCTGCGCTGCGGGACCGCGCCCTTTGCTGTCATGGCGGTTTTTCTGTTCCTGTTCGCGATATTCATGTCGCGCAATGTGGTGGCCCATGGCAGTCTGTTCTTCGACAATCTGAAGGCGCAATTGCAACTCGAGCGGCAGACCGAGATCATTTCCCTGCTGCTCAAGGATTTTCAGGAAAATGCCAGCGATTGGCTGTGGCAGACCGATGCCGAGGGCCGGCTGATTCATGTCCCGCAACGCTTTGCCGACGTGGCGCAGATTCCGCTGCAGCTCCTGAAGGGCGCCCATTTCAGCGACGTGCTGGAGACGCTTTGCAAGGGCGAGGCGACGGCGGCCACCAACATTGCTGGTTTGATGGAGCAGCACGAACCGCTGCATGATATCAGTCTTCCCGTGATCGCAGGGGGCGAGTCCCGGCTTTGGTCGCTGACGGCCAAGCCAGCGCGCGATAATGGCGGTCAATTCCTCGGCTATCGTGGCGTCGGGCGCGACGTGACCGAACGCTTCCGTGCCGAACGTGCCGAGGCGGAGAACCGGGCCAAGTCGGGCTTCCTCGCGGTCATGAGCCATGAAATACGCACCCCCATGAACGGCGTGCTCGGACTGGCAAGCATGCTGCTCGAGACCAAGCTCGATGCGGAGCAGCGTGAAGCGGTCGTGACCATTCGCGAGTCCGGCGACAATTTGCAGCGCATCCTCAATGACATTCTGGATCTTTCCAAGCTGGAGGCCGGCCGCTTCGAATTCGAGGCGATCGACTTTTCACCCCTGGCCCTGGTCGAGGCTGTCGCGGCGGTGGTCCGCAGCAGCGCAACCGGCAGGGGATTGACGGTGCGGATCGATCTCGATCCGAAACTGCCGCCGACGCTGCGAGGCGACGTTGCGAGGATCCGTCAGGTTCTGCTCAACCTTGCCTCCAACGCGGTGAAGTTCACTGAACGCGGCGAGGTGACGATCGGGGTCACCTGCCAGTCGCGCGGCGAGTTGTTGGCGAGACTGGACTGGCGTGTCAGTGACACCGGCATCGGCATTGCGCCGGACCAGGTCGACCGTCTGTTCACCGATTTTTCCCAGGCCGACGGTTCGATCAGCCGCAGGTTCGGCGGGACTGGTCTCGGCCTTGCCATCTGCCGCCGCATCATCGAGCAGATGGGCGGCAGCATCGCCGTCACGTCTTCGCCCGGCGAGGGCTCGACATTCAGCTTTAGCTTGTCGTTGCCGTGGAGCGACAAGGCGATATCGGATCAGCGTGTCGACCGCGTCGGGGCAGACGATCTGAAGGCCCGCATCGCGGCGCTCGGCCGCCCGTTGCGGGTTCTGATCGCGGAAGACGATGCCACCAACCGGATGGTGGTCTCCAAGATGTTGCGGGAGTTCGCGCTGGAGACGCGGATCGTACCCGACGGCCTGCAGGCCGTGCAAGCCGCGTGCGATGGCGAATACGACATGGTGCTGATGGATGTGCGGATGCCGGAAATGGATGGTTTGACCGCAACCAGGACGATCCGCACCCGCGGCGGCCGCCTGGCATCACTACCGATCATTGCCTTGACCGCAAACGCCTTTGCCGACGACGTGAAAATGTGTCGGGACGCGGGTATGTCGGATTTCCTGGCCAAACCGCTGCGCAAGCCGTCACTGGTGGCGGCCATGCTGCGCGCCATCGGACGCAATTCCGCGCCTCCAGCGTCCGCCGATTCGGAGCCGGCCAATTCGGCCCTGGTCGCCTGACGGCGCGGCCGCTGCTGCGTCAGACCGAAAAACTGGTGCCGCAGCCACACGACGCGGTGGCGTTGGGATTGTGCACGCGGAATGAGGCCCCGATCAGGTCGTCGACGAAATCGACCTCGGAGCCGGCCAGAAACGGCGCCGAAGCGGGGTCGACCAGCACCACCGCGTGATCACGCTCGATGACGAGGTCGTCCTCGGTCCGGGCATGGTCGACGTCGAATTTATACTGAAAGCCCGAACAGCCGCCGCCCTCCACCGAGATGCGCAGCATGGCGCCATCACCCTCGTTCTTGAGGATTTGCCCGATTCGGCGGGCAGCGCGCTCGCTGATGGTGACGGGGGCAGTCATGGCCAATCATCTCCTGCAAATCATCTCTTGCTTGCCAGCTGATATCGGCCAGCTTGCGCCCAATTCATTTGGTATCGGGCGACCAATCATAGTTAAGTGCACAAGCCCCGGGAATCAAACCTTTAAGGGATCAACCCATCGTGTCGGTTGGAATGGCTGCCCCCCGCGCCCCCTACGCCTGCGATCCGGATTTCAGCCGCGGACGGTTGTTTTTGGAGCCGCCGAGCCGGACCCGCAGTCCGTTCCGCCGGGATTGCGACCGGGTCATCCATTCGACCGCTTTCCGTCGCCTGAAGCACAAGACCCAGGTCTTCATCTTTCACGAAGGCGATCATTACCGGACCAGGCTGACCCACTCGCTGGAAGTGGCACAGATCGCCCGCGCGCTGGCGCGCCAGCTCGGGCTCGATGAGGATCTGACCGAAACGCTCGCGCTCGCCCATGACCTCGGCCATCCGCCGTTCGGGCATGCCGGTGAGCGGGCGCTGGATGCCTGCCTGAAAGTCCATGGCGGTTTCGACCACAACGCACAGACGCTGCGCGTCCTCACCGCGCTGGAACATCGCTATCCTGATTTCGACGGGCTCAATTTGAGTTGGGAAGCCCTCGAGGGCGTCGTCAAGCACAATGGTCCGTTGTGCGAGCGCGACGGCACGCCGCTTGGCGGCTATCGCGAGAGCGGTATTCCCGCCGGCATTCGCGAGTTTGACGCGGTCTACGACCTGCAACTCTGGAGCTTCGCGTCGTTGGAAGCGCAGGCGGCGGCGATTGCCGACGACATCGCCTACGATGCCCACGATATCGACGACGGGCTGCGCGCCGGCCTGTTCGAGGTCGACGACCTCAAGGTCGTACCTTTGACGGCCGACATGATCGCGGCGATCGACCGGGCCTATCCCAGCCTTGATGAGGCCCGGCGCGGGGCCGAACTGGTGCGCGGCCTGATCTCCTACCTGATCGGCTCGGTGATTTCGGAAGCCGGCAAACGCCTGGAGATTGCTCAGCCGAGGTCGGTCGACGAGGTCCGGCGCTACGGGGATCAGCTGATCTCGTTTTCGCCCGCGGTCGCTGAAGCCGAGGCCGGCATCAAGGCGTTCCTGAAACTGCGGATGTACCGGCATCAGTGGGTGATGCGCGTCATGGGCGATGCCGAAAAGATCGTGCGCGATCTCTTCGGCCGCTACCTGGATGACGGGCAGACCCTGCCGGCCGAATGGCGCGAGGGCGCCGAGCCCGAGTCCGCCCCCGCACGCGCCCGGCGGATCGGCAATTTCATCGCCGGAATGACCGATCGTTTCGCCCTCATGGAACATCACAGGCTTTTTGACTCGACCCCGGAATTGCGTTAGGCGGCGCCCATGGTCGACAAGCCCGCCCCGCTCCATCTCTTCGCCGACGTGCTCGCACGCGTGCACGCGATCTGCGCCGCGCTGGCCGCCGAAGGCAACTGGCCTGCGGGGATCGATTTTGCGCGGGTCGTGGTCGAGCCGCCGCGCGATTCCGGGCATGGCGACATGGCGACCAATGCCGCGATGGTGTTGGCCAAGGAGGCGAAGAGAAAGCCGCGCGAACTCGCGGAGGCGATCGCCGCCCGCCTGCGCGCGGATCAACTGATCGCCGCCGTCGACGTCGCCGGACCCGGCTTCATCAATCTCACTTTGCAGCCGTCGGCCTGGGCGGAGGCGCTGCGCACCGTGCTGCGCGAGGGCGATAAGTATGGCCGGCTGGTGTCGCCCGCGAGCGCCAAGGTCAACGTCGAATATGTCTCGGCCAATCCGACCGGCCCGATGCATGTCGGCCACTGCCGGGGTGCGGTCTTCGGCGATGCGCTGTGCAGCCTGCTTCAGTTCGCCGGCCACGACGTCACGCGGGAATATTACATCAACGACGCCGGTGCGCAGGTCGACGTGCTCGCGCGCTCGGCCTACCTGCGCTATCTTGAGGCGCTCGGCGAAGAGATCGGCACGATTCCGGAAGGGCTTTATCCCGGCGACTATCTGAAGCCGGTGGGGCAGGCGCTTGCAGCCGAACATGGCGACGCCCTCCGCGCAATGCCGGAAACCCGATGGCTGCCGATCGTGCGGGCCAAGGCCATCGCGATGATGATGGACGAGATCAAGGGTGATCTCGCCGCGCTCAACATCAAGCACGATGTGTTCTTCTCCGAGCGCTCGCTGATCGAGGGTGGCAACAACAAGGTCGCCGAGACGATCGACTTCCTGCGCGCGCGCGGCGATATCTATGAAGGTCGGCTGCCGCCGCCGAAGGGCGGCCCGCTTGAGGACTACGAGGATCGGATCCAGACGCTGTTCCGCGCCACCGCCTATGGCGACGATGTCGATCGTCCGCTGATCAAGTCGGACGGTTCCTACACCTATTTCGCCTCCGACATCGCCAACCACAAGAACAAGTTCGACCGCGGCTTCGCTGATCTGATCGACGTGTTCGGCGCCGATCACGGCGGCTATATCAAGCGCATGCAGGCGGCGGTGAAGGCCGTCACCGCCGGCCAGGCCACGCTCGATGTCAAGGTCGTGCAGCTCGTCAGGCTGTTGCGCAAAGGCGAGCCGGTCAAGATGTCGAAACGCTCCGGCGATTTCGTCACCTTGCGCGAAGTGGTCGACGAGGTCGGCAAGGATGCCGTCCGCTTCATGATGCTCTACCGCAAGAACGACGCGGTGCTCGATTTCGACCTCGCCAAGGTGATCGACGAGTCGAAAGAAAACCCGGTCTATTACGTGCAATACGGCCATGCGCGCGGCCACTCGATCTTCCGCAACGCCCGGGAAGAGGTGCTTGCCGACCTGCCGCAAGACGGCGCCGCGCGGCTGGCTTACCTCGCAGCCGCCCCGGTCGAGCGGCTGACCGACCCGGCCGAACTCGATCTGCTCAAGCGGCTGGCGCTCTATCCTCGGCTGATCGAGAGCGCAGCGGCAGGCCACGAGCCGCACCGAATAGCTTTTTACCTCTATGATTTAGCTAGCGAATTTCATGCGCTCTGGACGAAGGGGCGGGATATGCCCTATTTACGCTTCATTATCAATAATGATGCAGCAATGACCAAGGCGCGACTGGCGATGGTCCAGGCTGTCGTCTTGGTTCTGGCATCTGGGCTCGCCATCTTGGGCGTCCAAGCTCCAGACGAGATGCGATAGTCTGGACGAGGACGGGGGAGTCTGGAACAATTGCCGCCCTGATGGGGGTGGCGGCCGGCACGGGCCGACTCGCCTATAACGTTGGATGGGGGCGACTTTCCCAAAGGGATCAATTCATCGTCATGGCTGACCGATACCAGGACAGAGCTTTCCCCGCCGGCGCTCACGATCGCGGCGGCGACCAGCGTGGGCCGCAACGGAGCGAGAACGATCCGTTGGCCGAACTCGCTCGCCTGATCGGTCAGACCGATCCGTTCGGCAATCAAGGCAGAGGTAATTCGCCGGCGCAGCCGCGTCCAGCGCCGCACGAGCAATACGAGCGGCCGGCTGAAGATGAGCAGGCTCCTGTGGCCAATCCGCCACCCTGGATGCATCGCTCGAACGCAAGGGAAATGCCGAGAGAGGCTCCTCCCGGTCAGCAAGAAGAGGAGCAGGGTTACATGGCTTCATCACGTCCGCCGCTTCGCTATGGCGGCCAACCAGCTGCGCCCGATCGGGATTATCCGCATGACGAGCCTGCCTTCGCCGAGGCGGAGGACGAGCTCGATCCTGCACGCTATGACGATGCGCTGTTTGGGCAGCTCGATGCCGGCGCGCAGGATCTTCAGCGTGAGCCGGCTTATCCGGATGATCCCTACGCCTATCAGGATGGTTATGACGAGGAAGAGGACGAGGAAGAGCGGGGCGGAAAGCGCCGTGGCGGCCTCGTCGCGGTTGTCGCCATACTGGTGCTGGCCGTCGTCGGCGTGGGCGGCGCTTACGCCTATCGCAGCTTCGTCGGATCGGGCCATAGCGGCGAACCGCCGATCATCCGGGCCGATAACAGCCCGACCAAGATCATGCCGGCGCAACCGGACAGCTCCAAAGTGCCGGATCGCCTGGCAAGCAGCGACGGGACCGAGCAGATTGTTCCCCGTGAGGAGGCACCGGTCGATGTCAACGCCAGTTCGGGCGGTCCCCGGGTGGTGTTTCCGTCGTTGAACCAGAACGCCAATCCGCCGACGCCCTCGAGCGTTGCGCCCGGCACGCCCCCGGTCGCCAGCAGCGGCGGCACCGGGATACCGAACAACGGCACGTTGCCGAGCGGCCAGCCGCGCCCGATCAAGACCTTCTCCGTGCGTGGCGACCAGTCGGACGGCGCGGCGCCACCTGCC